>NZ_JBGUAW010000001.1:300000-448909 GCF_041821045.1 Thiohalorhabdus sp. Cl-TMA
TGCCCCGCGCCACATACTGGCCGCTGCCTGGGCGTCCGCCTTGTCGAGGGGAATGATCACCTCGAAGGCGCCGTGCAGGTCGCCCACCTCCTTGTCTTCCATCCTGTGACCGGTGATGTCCGTGCCGTCGGAGTTGCCCCATAGCTCTTCGGAGCGCGCTGGGTCGCCGTGGCAGTTCATGCAGACCTCGCCCAGGCGAACGGGGCGGAAGTAGCGTACGGCGTTGGCGGACTTGTCCACGAAGGAATACTCCTCGGCACCCGGGTTGTCCCGGAAGTGGCGGAGCGCCCGCATCTCGGTCGACGTGGCCTTGTGGTCGGAGTCCCGGGGGTTCTCGCGGATGGGCCGGAACTCGAAGCCGGCTTCCTCGGCCTTGGCCTGGGCGGCGCGCCAGGCGGTTACCACCGGCACCGCCGACAGCACCTTCTCCATGCCGGCTTCCTGGCTGGGCGCCTCGGCCATCCAGCGGCGCAGGCGCTCGGTGGAGAACAGGCCTTGCGCCCATTTCTCCGCGACCTGGTTGCGGGTGGCCTCCGCCATGAGCACCAGGGCCCGCGCCTCGGTGGTGGCGGCCTCTTCCGCCTTGCGGTACTGGTCGGCGCTGTAGAGGGCGAACAGGACGGCGATGATAATAGCGAAGATGGCGCCGCCGGTGAGGCTGGCGCGGATGGCGATGGTGTTCCAGCGCATGGTGATGGCTCCCGCAGTGCTCGAAGGCCCCCTTTCTGCAGGCGGGATATTATCCGGAGGGGGCACGGTCGGGAAGGACGGAGTGACGGACGGCGGCCGGACGAATGTCAGCGGTGTCCGGCGCGGATGAGCGGCGGCGGGGGGATCAGGCCAGACCGAGGGCCGTGCGTACCGTGTCCAGGTTGCGGCGGCTCACCGGGACACGGTCGCCCTGCTCGGTGTCCATGACCAGATAGGTCTGGCCGTCCAGGGTCTTGAGGGTGGTCACGTGGTCCAGGTTCACCAGGTAGCTGCGGTGGCTGCGCAGGAAGCCCCGGCTCTCAAGGCGGCGTTCCAGATCGGCCAGGGACAGGTTGGCGAGGTGATGGTCGCGCTCGGTGAAGGCCAAGGCGTAGTTGCCCTCCGCCTGGAAGAAGCGCACCCGCTCGGGATCGAGGAAGGCGATGTCGCCGCTGCTGTCCACCGGCAGCCTGTGGAAGCCCGGCCCGGTATCCTCCCGGCGCATGCGGTCGAACCCCTCGCGGGCGGCCTCCACGATCTCCCGGTACATGGCCTGGCTGGAGGCGGCGCTCGGCGGCTCGGCGGCGCTGTCGCCGGCCCGCATGACCGCCGACAGGCGCTCCACCTCGCCGTAGCCGTCGTAGTGGGCGAGCAGTACCAGGGAGACCGGGATCTCGCGGCCGGAATCCAGCAGGGCACCGGGACCCTGCCAAAAGCCCTCGCGCACGGCGGTGGCTAGGCCCTCCTCGCGAAGCCGCTGGCGGGCCCATGGTGCGAGCAGGTCCTCCAGGGTTTCGCCGGGCTCGGGGGCGGTCCCGCTCAGGCCCATGGCCGCCAGGCCGCTGCGGTTGCGGTAGAGGATGGTGCCGTCGGGGGCGGTAATGACCACCAGGTCGGGGGTGGTCTCGACGATCTCCAGGAGCTGGCGGCGGGCGGCCTCCTCCTCCCGTTCGCGGGTGACGTCCTCCTGGATGCCCACGTAGTGGGTGAGGGCCCCCTGGTCGTCGCGGACTGGCGAGATGTGCAGACGGTTCCAGAACAGGGAGCCGTCCTTGCAGTAGTTGCGCAGCAGGACGGTGGCGGTTCCGCCGGCGGTGAAGGCGGCGCGCAGCTCGGCGATCCCCGGCTGGTCCCGGTCGTCGCCCTGCAGGAAGCGGCAGTTGCGGCCCAGGATCTCCCCGGCGGTGTACCCGGTCATCCGCTCGAAAGCGGGGTTGGCGTAGACAATGGGGTTGTCCGGCCGGGTGTTGTCGGTGATCAGGATCCCGTTGGGCGCGGCGTCCACGGCCCGCCGCAGGATGCGCAGGCCGCAATCCTCGGTGTCCGCAAGCTGGCTGTAGGGATCCCGCGCGCGGTGATCGGTGGTCATGGCCTCGTCTTCGGTGTCATCCCCGGCCGCGGTAGCTGGGCACCCCCTGCTCGGGGATCCATACTCCCGCGGGCGGCTCCCCGGTCTGATAGAAGATATCGATGGGAATGCCGCCCCGAGGATACCAGTAGCCGCCGATGCGAAGCCACTTGGGCCGGACGGCGGCCTGGAGGCGCTTGGCGATGGTCAGGGTGCAGTCCTCGTGGAAGGCGCCGTGGTTACGGAAGGCGCCCAGGAACAGCTTCAGCGACTTGCTCTCCACGATGTACCCGTCGGGCACGTAGTCCACCATCAAGTGGGCGAAATCCGGCTGGCCCGTCACCGGGCACAGGGAGGTGAACTCGGGCACCGTGAAGCGGACCAGGTAATCCCTATCCGCGTGCGGGTCCGGAACCGCCTCCAGGCGGGCCTCCTCCGGACTCCCGGGCAGCGGCGAATCCGTACCGCCGAGGTAGTGCAGGTCTTGGTAGTCGGGCATGATCGACGAAGGCCGGGGTTGGGTTGCGTCGACGGGCCCGCGGAGGGGCCCGCAGCGGGCCGTTCCCGCTGCGGGCCATGATACCAGGAGGCGGCGGGGAAAGCGCCCCGCCCCGGCGTGCTCAGAAGTGGAACAGGAGGGAGGCGCTGATCAGGGAGCTGTCGCGGCTGCGGATCCGCTCCTCGTTGCCGTCGTGCTCGATCTGTTCGTACTCGCCGCGGATGGAAATGGGCCAGGGCAGATTCACCTGCGCCCCGAGGCCCCAGGCGAAGTCCGTGCCGTCATGGGAGACGCTGAAGTCCGCCTGGTTATTTCCCGTTTCCAGGTCCGTGTCCACTTCCCAGACCGCGGCGCCCACCTTGCCGAAGAAATCGAAGCCGTCCGACACCGGCAGATACCCCACCAGGTAGCCGAACCAAGCCTGGATATCAACCTTGTTGCGGCCTCCGAATACGTCACCCCCCACGCTGCCGCCGGGCTCGCCCAGGTCGGCGTAGGCGGCCTCGATGCCGAGGAAGGGGTTGAAGCGGAAACCGGCGAACAGCTTGTAGGCGGTGTCCGACTCATCGAAGGTGTAGGTGTTGTCCTGCACTCGGCCTTCTTCCTCATAGCGGAAGTCGCCGGCGCCCGCTCCCAGGTAGAAGCCCTGCCAGCCCAGCTGCCGGTGGTGATGATCGGCGTACTGCGCCGCCGCGCCCCCGGAAGCCAGCAGGAGGGCGGCGCCCAGGCCCATGTGGCGCTTGCGGATGCGCATGATTGGTCCCCGTCCTCGAAGTCCCGAATGTCTTATCCACTCTAGGCACGGCTGACGGGGACACCAATTGGGACGGGCTCCCGGGAAGGGCGGGAGAGCCCCTACACCGGCCGGGGTCGGGACGGACTACACGCCCCGGCGGTTGCCCCAGGCCAGGACATGGAGCTGCGGAAGCACGGAGGCCGCGTACCAGCGGTCGGCGTTGGTCCGCTCCACCAGCCAGCGGAAGCGGTCCATGAGGTCCTCCGAGTCGGGCGCGCCCGCGGGCTCGGGGTTGCCCACCTGGAGGTAGAAGGGGTGCCCGGGATAGTTGGCGGCCAGCTCCCGGGCGTAGCCGTAGTCGGCCTCGTTGAAGACCACTACCTTGAAGGTGGTCTCTGGACCGTTCCCGGCGGCGTCCAGGCAGGCTTCCAGCTCGGCGAGGCCGGTGACATGGCCGCTGGACGGGCCCTTGGGGGACAGCGTCAGGCTGTCCAGGGCGGAAAACCAGTCCGCGGCCACGGAGCCCTGGGTCTCCAGGGTGAAGGTATGGCCCCTCTCGTGGCCGGCCTCGATCAGGCCGCCCAGGGGCTGCAGGGCCGGATTGCCCCCGGAAACGCTCACCAGGATCGGCCCGCCCGCGAGGCGGTCCACCTCGGACAGGATTGTCCCGGCGGCCATGGAGGTCCATTCCTGGCGGTGCTCGGGGAGCACGGCGAACAGCGTGTCGCACCATTTGCAGCGGTAGTCGCATCCCCCGGTGCGGACGAACACCGTGGGCCGGCCCATGTGCCGTCCCTCCCCCTGGACGGTGGGGCCGAAGATCTCCGAGATGCGCAGGCGCTCCTCCCGGCCGGGCGCGCCGGCGCTAGAGGTCATTGATGCTGCCGTCCGGGCGCTTCCACCAGGGCGGCTCCGGAAAGCGGTCCGCTGGCAGGACCAGGTCCGGATCGCCTTCGAAGGTGACCGTATTGGTGGGGGTCTCCTCGATGGTCACCTCCACGCAGCGCAGATCGCCGCCCTGCTCCGCCAGGAAGGTGCTCACTTTGGCCATGAAGCAGGCGGCCAGGGCTTCCGTGGAGGGGTCGCCGGGGGTGACGAGGATGCGATCGAGCAGCGAAGGCTCCTGTTCGCGGAAATAGGTCAGGAGCGGATCCTGGTCGGAGAGCTGCAGGGTGTGGTCCACCCGCTCGTCGATCCAGGCGTGCCAGCGCTTCTTGGCGGCATGGAAGGGGGTGACCATGTTGGCCTGGCCGTCCAGCGGTTCGGGGTGGCGCGCCTGCAGGCGGACGGTGACGAGCTCGTTGTGCCCGTGCGGCACGCCGCACGGGCCGTTGTAGAGGGACAGGAGCCGGTGGCTCATGCTGTAGCGGCGGGTGAAGGCCAGGGTGAACATGGCTCAGGCTCTCTCGCGCAGGGCTTGCCGCCAGTAATCCGGGTCGGCGTAGCGGGTGGGGTCGGTTACCCCCGCCAGGTGGAAGGCCTCCCGGCGCTCCACGCAGGTGCCGCAGCGCCCGCAGTGCAGCTCCCTGCCCTGATAGCAGGACCAAGTCTCCGCGAAGGGTACGCCGAGACGCGCCCCCTCGGCGACGATCTCCGCCTTGGAGCGCTCCACGAAGGGGGTGTGGAAGGCCACCTCCCCCAGCCCCTCCAGGGCGCGGTTCTCCATCTCGGCGAAGGCCGTCACGAATCCCGGCCGGCAGTCGGGATAGACGAAGTGGTCGCCGCCGTGCACCGCGGCCGCCACCCGATCCCAGCCCCGGGCATTGGCCATGCCGAAGGCGATGGTGAACAGGATGGCGTTGCGGTTGGGCACCACGGTAACCGCCATGTTCTCCGCGGCGTAATGGCCCTCGGGCACGTCCACGGTATCGGTGAGCGCAGAGCCGGAGAGGTGCCGGCCCAGGGCGGCGAGGTCCACCACGTCGTGGGAGGCGCCCAGCCGCTCGGCGGCGCGCCGGGCGAAGTCCAGCTCCTTGCGGTGGCGCTGGCCGTAATCGAAGGTGACCAGACCCGCCAGGTCGCCCTCGGCGGCCACCATCTCCGCGAGCGTAACCGAGTCCAGTCCACCCGAGCAGACCACCAGCGTCGGCATGCGTCCGTATCCTTGCGTGGGAAGCTTCTCCTTGGAGCGGAGCGGCGCGCCAAGGTTCCGGAATTATCGCATAGACGCGCCCCATTGCCGCTAGGCGGTCCGGGGCGCGGACGGGCGGCCGCGGCTCAGGAGCCGGGGGAGGTGCCGATGCGCTGGAGGGTGCGCTGGAAATCCTGCGGGGCTTGTGGCCGCGCGAACAGGAAGCCCTGCACCTCCTGACAGAAGAGGTCCGCCAGGTAGTCCGCCTCCGCCTGGGTCTCCACGCCCTCGGCGGTGACGCGGAAGCCGAATCCGTCAGCCAGAACGAGCAGGGACTGGAGGATGGTCTGATTGTCGGGGTCGGCGTCGATGCCGTTGATGAAGGTGCGGTCGATCTTCATGCGGCTGGCCGGGAAGCGCTTCAGGTAGGCCGGCGACGAGAAGCCGGTTCCGAAATCGTCCAGGGCGATGGCGACGCCCATGCCCTGCAGGCGGCGAAGCTGGTGGAGGTGGGCCGACTCGTCGCGCAGGAGGGCCTCCTCCGTGACCTCCAGCTCCAGGTGGCAGGGCGCCAGGTCGTGGTGGTCGAGGATGGCCTGGATGCGGTCGGGCAGGGATTCCGAGTCCAGCTGGATGGGCGAGAGGTTCACGGCCACCCGTTCCAGCAGGAAGCCGTTGTCCCACCAGGTTCGGAAGGCGGCGCACGCCTGGTCCAGGATCTGCTCGCCGAGCTCGTGGATCAGCCCCGTTTCCTCGGCCACCGGGATGAACCGGCCGGGGGGGATCCAGCCTTCGTCGGAGAACCAGCAGCGGGCCAGGGCCTCGGCGCCGACGATGCGCCCCCGGGCGAGATCCAGGATGGGCTGGAAGTAGGCCTGCACCGTCCCGTTGTCCAGGGCCCGGCGGATGCCCTTCTCCACGAAGAACCGCTCCGCGGTGGCTTCCGAGAGGCCCCGGGAGAAGAACCGGTACTGGCTGCCGCCCGCTTTCTTGGCCTCGAACATGGCCGTGTCCGCATGCTGCAGGAGCGTGGGGGCGTCCTGCCCGTCATCGGGAAACAGCGAGATGCCGAGGCTGGCCCCCGCGAACAGGGAATGGCCCGCCACCTCGAAGGGCGAACGGAGGACGGTGAGCACCTTCTCCGCCACCTGCACGGCGCCCTCCGTGCCCTCCAGGTGATCGAGGAACAGGACGAACTCGTCCCCGCCGAGGCGGGCCACCAGGTCCGTGGACCGCACCTGGGCCTCCAGGCGCCGGGCCACCTGATGCAGCAGGTCGTCCCCCGCGGGGTGGCCGAGGGTGTCGTTCAGGTACTTGAAACGGTCCAGGTCCAGCAGGATGAGGGCCTGATGCTCGCCGGTCCGCTCGGTGAGGGCGTGCGTCAGGCGCTCCTCGAGCTGGGCGCGGTTGGGGAGGCTCGTCAGCGGGTCGAAATAGGCCAGCTGGCGCAGGCGCTCCTCCAGGGCCAGCCGCTCCGTCACGTCCCGGCCCGTGGCGATATAGTGGGTCACCTCCCCAGCCTCGTTGTGCACCGGGGAGATGGTCTCGTCGATATGGATCTTCCGGCCGTCCCGGGTCCGGTTGATGGAGATCTCCCGGTGGGGCTGTTCGTGGCGGAGATTCTTGCCAAGGCGGGCGTAGAAGCTCTGGTCGTGCCACCCCGACTGCAGCAGCTCGCCCACCGTGTGCCCCAGGGCCTCCTCCGCGGCGTAGCCGGTGGCCGCCTCGAAGGCCGGGTTGACGTATTCCAGCCGGCCGTCGGTGTCCGTGATCCAGACCATGTCCGCGGCCTGGTTGAGGGCCCGGGACAGCTTGCGTAGCTCCTCCTGGGCCTCCCGGGAGGGGCGCAGGTCGCGGGCGATGGTGGAGAAATAGCGGAGCGTGCCGTCGGGCGCGTGGTGGGCCAGGATGGTCTGCCAGACCGGGATCTCCGTGCCCCCCGCGTCCAGGAAGGCGGTCTCCCCCTCCCAGTAGCCCACCTCCCTGGCCTCGGGCAGGGCCTTGTGGGCAATGGTCTGAATGGCCCAATTCGGATGCGAGTCGGCCATGCGCCATTGCCGGATGGGCTCCTTCTCGGGGAGCCCCAAAAGCCGCTGGGCCGCGCGGTTGTGGTAGAGGACCCGGCCGTCCGTGTCCGCGATGCCCACGAAATCCGGGGTGGCCTCCAGGATCTCCGCCAGGCGCTGACGCTGCTCCTGGAGGCTCCGCTGGTCGGTGAGCTCGTTGAGGATGGCCACGAAGTGCGGCTCACCGTTCAGCTGGATGCGGGCGATGCTGGCCGCCGCGGGAAAGAGGATCCCGTCCTTGCGGCGGCCGCATATCTCCCCCCGCTCGCCCATGCGGCGCGTCCCCTCCCCGCCGTGGACAAAGCGATCCACCATATCCCGGTGAACCGCGCGAACCGCGTCGGGGATCAGCCAGTCGAGGGGCCGGCCCAGGACTTCGTCCCGGGAATAGCCGAAAATCCGCTCCGCCGCCGGGTTGAAGTAGCGTATGTGCTGCCGGTCATCGATGAGCACCACTGCGTTGGGTGTCTCTTGCAGAAGCGGCTGACCGAGAAGGTGCTCCAGGGATGCGGGCATAACAGTCCTTTTGGGCACCGGACCCCCATCCGGTACCGCTGAACGGGAGTAGTCCGTTTGTACCAGGAATAAGGGAAAACCCCTAGGGGTTTTCCCTTAAAAATGAAAACGTAGAACGGCGCCCGCGGGGAAGGTGGGAAAGGCCCGGCCCGGCGGCAAGGGCTACAGCCTTATTGTAATTATCTGTAGTTACTTATTTTTCGCCGGAATGGCACACTCTCCTAGCTTCCGCACTCCGCAAGCGCCGCCTCCCATTCCTCCCGGACAGCCATGTCCGCCTCCGTGTCCCGGCGGGTCGGCGCCTCCGCCTCCAGCCGCTCCGGGGAGAGCCGTCCCAGGGCCCATACCGCCATGGCCCGCACCAGCTCGGATCCGTCGTCCAGCAGCTCCGCCGCCACCGGCACCAGTCCCCGGTCGCCGCTGTTGCCCACGGCGATCACCACGTTGCGCACGAAGCGGTCACGGCCCAGGCGTTTGACGGGAGAACCGGAGAATAGGGTCCGGAAGGCGTCGTCGTCGAGGCGTGCCAGCTCAGCCAGGGCGGGGCGGTTCAGGGCCTCCCGGGCCTGGAGCCACTCGTTGCGGGCGGTGGCGGCGAACTTGTTCCAGGGGCAGACGGCCAGGCAGTCGTCGCAGCCGTAGATCCGGTTGCCCATGGCGGGACGGAGCGGCCGCGGGATGTGGCCGCCGTGCTCGATGGTCAGGTAGGAGATGCAGCGGGTGGCGTCGAGCTGATAGGGCGCCGGGAAGGCGTCCGTGGGACAGACGTCGAGGCAGCGGCGGCAGCTCCCGCAGAAGTCCGCCTCCGCGTCGTCGGGCTCCAGCGCCAGGGTGGTGAAGACCTCTCCCAGGAACAGCCAGGAGCCGAACGTCCGGGAGACGGCGTTGGTGTGCTTGCCCTGCCAGCCCAGCCCGGCCGCCTGGGCTAGCGGTTTCTCCATGACCGGGGCGGTATCCACGAACACCTTGATCTCTCCGCCGAATTCCGCGATGAGCCAGCGTCCCAGCTGCTTCAGCCGCTTCTTGATCACGTCGTGGTAGTCCCGGCCGCGGGCGTAGACGGAGATCATTCCCGTATCCGGGTGCTCCAGGTCCTCCAGCGGGTCATGGTCGGGGCCGTAGTTCATGCCCACGACGATCACCGTGGCCGCCTCCGGCCACAGGGTGCGCGGATCGCCGCGCCGGTCCGCATGCCGGGCCAGCCAGCCCATGTCCCCGTGGCGGCCCCGGGCCAGGTAGTCGGCCAGCCCCGCCCGGGCCTGCTCCGACAGCTCGGCGCGGGCGAAGCCCACGGCGTCGAAGCCCACTTCCAGGGCCTTGGCGCGGATGGCGTCCTTGCAGTCGTGCACGGTGCGGGCCTCGTGTGGCTGGAAATCATCGCAATGCCGGCGGGCGGGGTCCCCGGGCACCTCGCATGGTACCGGTTTAGTCAGCGCTTGCCTGCCCGGAGGTTCCCGAAAGGGCCGGGCCGAACCGTCCGTGGATACCCCGACATACGGACGGAAGTGGGTCCATGGTTGCTCCCATCTGTCACTAGAAGTAGAAATAGGCCCATAAAACATGCTTCTGCCCCTGAGCTGCGGTTGTACCGGGGCGATGAAGAACGGAGGAGGGGGGAAATGCAGGTCCAGCAGGCCGTCATTCCGGGCAAGATCCCGGCGTTCAAGTTCGGTAGGCAGTCCATGCTCCAGGACGCGCTGTCCGACGCCCACTTGGTCATGGTCTTCGGGCCGCTGAAGAAGATGCAGAGCAGCGGTCTCCCCAGGCTCCTTCGGGAGCATTATCCCGATGCGGAGGTCATCGGCTGCAGCACTTCCGGCGAGATCAGCTCGGCGGAGGGGGTCACCGAGGACCCGGTGACGGTTACCGCCGTCCACTGGAGCCGCACGCACATGCGGGTGGAGGAGGCACGAGCTCGGGACATGGGGCTTTCCTTCAACGCCGGCTGGCAGCTCGGAGAGCGGCTCGCGGGGCCGGATCTGGCCGCCGTCCTGCTGCTGGCGGACGGCTTGGCGGTGAACGGCTCGGACCTGCTGGTGGGCCTGCAGCAGGTCCTGCCGCCGGAGGTGCCCGTCCTGGGCGGACTGGCCGGGGACAACGCGGCCTTCACGCACACCGTGGTCCTGCATAACGACAGGGTGCAGTCCGGATACGCCGTGGCCGTGGGCCTCTACGGCCGGGGTCTGCGGGTCGGCTCCGGGTCGCTGAGCGGCTGGGAGCCCTTCGGTGCCCTCCACACGGTGACGCGCTCGCTGCGCAATACGGTCTACGAGATCGACGGGCGGCCCGCGCTGGAGGTGTACAAGGAGTACCTGGGCACCGAGGCCGGCCGGCTTCCTGGCAGCGGGCTCTCCTACCCGGTAGCGGTGATGGATGGCGAGGGCGCTGGGGAGGAGGCGGAGATCCAGCTGGTCCGGACGCTGCTGGGCGTGGACGAGAAGGAGCAGAGCCTGGTCTTCGCCGGCAATATCAAGCAGGACGCCCGCATCCGGATCTGCCGCAGCACCGAGCACCAGCTCATCCAGAGCGCCGGGGAGTCGGGGCGGAGCGCGCTGGGGGAAGCGGGCTCCGGCTCCGGGCTGGCCCTGCTGGTGAGCTGCGTGGGGCGCAAGCTGGTCCTCGGTCGGCGGGTGGCCGATGAGGTGGAAGCGGTGAGCCGGGCCTTCGGCCCCGAGGCGGTCCTGACCGGGTTCTATTCCAACGGCGAGATGTGTCCCGGCCGCCGGGAGCCGCGCAGCCTCCTGCACAACCAGACCATGACGGTGGCCCACCTGGAAGAGGTGGACGATCCCTGACCCCTCCGGCGCCCGGCCCGCGTAAAGTCTGGCCCGGCACGCGGCCCTGTAGGAGAATGCCCGCGCAATGCCGAGGCGAGGATTCCCATGGTAGACGACCGGTTGCAGCTCGATATCCCCGGATGGCTGGAGGCCATGGCGCCCCGCGACGCCTGCATGCCCGACGCCGAGGCCCGCATGCGCTTGGCCGTGGCGCTGGCCGACGCCAATGTCGCCCACGGCGGCGGCCCCTTCGGCGCGGTGGTGGTGGAGCGGACCAGCGGGCGGCTGGTGGCTTCCGGGGTGAACCTGGTGGAGCCGGCCAATCTCTCCATCGCCCACGCCGAGGTGGTGGCCCTGTCCCTCGCCCAGCAGCGGCTCGGCAGCTATGACCTGGGCGGCCGTCCGGAGTGGGATTACGAGCTGGTGACCAGCGCGGAGCCCTGTATCCAGTGCTTCGGCGCCGCCATCTGGGCGGGGGTCCGCTCGGTGGTGTGCGGCGCGCGCTCCGCGGACGCCGAGGCAGTGGGCTTCGACGAGGGTCCCAAGCCCGCGGACTGGGTGGCGCACCTGGAGGCCCGGGGCATCGCCGTGCACCGCGACGTCCTGCGGAACGAGGCCGCCCAGGTGATCCGGGACTATGTGGCCCGCGGCGGGGCCGTGTACAACGCCCGCGGCTCCTGACTCCCCGGCCTTATCTCGACCAGCGCTCCCCTTCCTCGGCGCCGCGCATCCAGGCCTCCAGGGCCGCTGCCTCCGCGCCGCCCTCCTCCGGGGCCCAGTCGGCGAAGTCCTTGTCCGTCAGGGGCGCGTACGGCCCCGGCTTGATCTCGAACAGGACGGTACCCGGCGCCAGGGCCGCGAGGCTGTGCCAGGTACCGGCCGGGATCTCCGCCCCGTACAGGGGGCCGCCGGCGCGGATCTCGCAGCGCTCCGTCACCATCCCCGAATCGTCGAAGGTCAGGCAGGCCGCGGCCCCGGACAGGGCCAGGAACAGCTCCCACTTGGGCGGCGAGCCGTGGCGGTGCGGGCGCACATAGGTGCCCGGCTCGAAGGCGTTCAGCATGCGCTGCACGGGGTCGGTCAGCTCCGGGTGCAGGTTGTCGTTGGCCCGCAGCCGGTCCCGGTCGCGGGCCTCCCCGCGCAAGGCATCCAGGCGGGTATCGTCGATTCGGGTGATGGGCATGATCGCCTCCTGCGTTTGCGGAACCGACGGGCCTCGCTCCCCCGGGCTCCCGGCCGACGGCCATAGCCGCTAGAATCGGCGCGGAGGCTACAATAAGGGGGGGATGCCATGCCTGTTCGGCAGTGGCCGGTTGTCGCGTTTTTTCTGTTCGCTTTCGGCTGGACGTGGCTCTTCTGGGGTACGGCCGCGGCCGCCCGCGGGCTCCTTTCGGGGGCGGAGGTGGCGGTGCTGATCGCCGTCGGCGGTCTGGGCCCCGCGCTGGCGGCGGGTGTCCGGCTGGCCCGCGAGGGACCCGCCGCCCGGCGGGACTTCCTGCGCCGTCTGGTGGACCCGCACCGCGTCCCGGGACCGTTCTGGGCCGCCGCCCTGGGTATCCCGCCGGCCACCGCGCTGGCGGCGCTCCTGGTGGACCAGGGGCTTCCGGGCGCCCGGGGGGCCGCCCCGGCCGCCTGGCTGGGGGAGCCCGCCTCCCTGACCATCATGACCGGGTACCTGCTGGTTTTCGGGCCGCTGCCCGAGGAGCCCGGCTGGCGGGGCTACGCCCTGGAGCGGCTTCAGGAGCGCCTCCCCGCGCTGGGGGCGGCGCTGTTGCTGGGCGCCCTGTGGGCCCTGTGGCACCTGCCTCTTTTCCTCATCCCCGGTACCTACCAGGAGGCCGTCATCGGTCTCGGCACCATCCGCTTCTGGGGCGATTTCGTACCGGTCCTGCTGGCCCTGTCGGTGCTCATGGCCTGGGTCTACAATCATACCGGCGGGTCCGTGCTGGCGGCCATCGTCTTCCACTTCGCGGCGAATTTCACCGGCGAGGCATTGGGTCTCGGTCCCAGACAGGCCCTGCTACAGGCCTCTTTCCTGTTGCTGGTCACCGGGGTGGTGGTGCTTGTTGCGGGTCCTTCCGGCCTGGGGGGCGGGCATACCCGATCGGAGCTCAGGCCGGGGCGGCCGTTTCGGACACAACCGGGTCCATGAAGGCGCGCATGGCCTCCACCACCTGCCGGTTGGTGCCGGGGCTCAGCAGGTCCCCGGCGAGCAGGTGCAGGGCGGGGTCCCCCGGGTCCTCCACGGCCAACAGCTCCTTGCGGGGGCCGCCCAGGCGCTGGTAGGCGGCCCGGATGGTGGACGGCGCCACCACCCGGTCCCGGGGGCAGTACAGCACCTGGACCGGGCGGCAGGCCCTGCCCAGGTCCAGGGCGCGGACCCGCGCCACCAGCCGCATCATGGGGATCAGGGCCGGGGTGGGGAATTCGGCGGTTGCGTAGCGGGCGTGGTCCTCGGTCACCGGATTGAAGCGGTGCACGGGGCCGTGGATCCAGGTCGACCAGGTCTCCGCGCCCGGCAGGAGCAGGAGCTCCGCCAGGGGATGGCGGGGGCCGAAGTTGGGCGAGATCAGGTGGTACCCTGCCACCCCCGTCTGGTCCACGTTGGCCGCCAGCCAGGCCGCCAACGTGCCCCCGGTGGAGGTACCCACCACCACCACCCGCTCCCCCAGCCGCTGGCCGACGGCGAGCGCCTCGCGGGCGTCGTGCAGCCAATCCGCCATGCCCACCTCCGCCATGGCCGCGCCGTCGCGCCCGTGTCCGGCCAGGCGGGTATAGAAGACATTGGCGCCCCATCCCCGGGCCAGACGCGCGCAGACGGGGTCCAGCTCGTAATGGGAGCCGGCGTAGCCGTGCAGGTAGACCACGGAAACGGGCGTGCGCGCGGGCCGGCTCGGTTCCGCCCATCGGACGGTCTTCGCCAGCTGGGGCCGCAGGCGGGATACGGCGGCCTCGTGCTCGGCGAGGTAGCGCTCCAGGGCCCGGGGCTCCGAGGGCACCTCCGGTGGCGGCGGGACGGTAATGGGGGCGTTTCTGCCCAGCCACATGGCCGCGCCCATGGCACCGACCGTCACGCCTCCATGCTCCGTGCGCGGGCCACGATGCCTATGTCGAAACCGGGGCGGGGGGCTCCCTGCCGCGGCCAGGCTAGCTTGGGCGCGAGAACGACGGCCATGCAGCGCTCCCTGAATATCTTTTTCCCACGCTACGGGGCTGCGGACGGCCCGGCAAGGTCCTCACCGGGAGCGGCCCGCCGGGGTCCGCAGGTTGCCAAAGCCGCCGTCCACGGCGAGCACCTCCCCGGTGATCCAGCTCGCTTCCCCGGAAAGGAGCCAGGCCATGGCCGCGGCGGCATCGGCGGAGGTCCCGTAGCGACCCATGGGGTATTGATCGGCGATACCCTGCTCTGCCTGGGGCGAGCGGAACAGGCGCTCGGTGGCCGGTCCGCGCATCAAGCCGGGCGCGATGGCGTTGATCCGGATGCCGCTCCGGGCGTAGGACGCCGCCGCGCTGCGGACCAAACCTTCCACCCCGCCCTTGGCCGCGGCCATGGCTTCGTGGCTGGGCACCCCCGTACCGACCGCCGTGGAGCTTACCAGCACCGCCGCCCCGCCGCCCCCGGCCTGGCGCAGGGCGGCTATCCAGGCCTGCAGGGTGAAGAAAGCGCTGTCCAGGTTGGCCGTCAGGCAGTTCCGGTAGGTGGCGACATCGGTGCGATGAAAAGGCTGCGTGAGCAGGCTGCCCGCGCAATGGGCCAGCGCCCGGGGCGGTCCGTCCCCATCGGTGGCGTTCGCCACCGCGGCCTGGGCGCCCTCGGGGGTGGCCACATCCTCGTGCAGGAGCTGGGCGTCCCATGCCGACGCGTGGTCGGCTATGGCCTCCGGGGTCCGGGTGGCAAGGGCCAATTGCCAGCCCGCCGCGTGGAGGCGATCGGCGAGCGTCCGCCCAAGGTCGCCGCTCGCCCCGGTAATCAGCGCCCGTGCCATGGGGCATTCCTCCCGAATTGCCAAGAGCTCTCCAAGCAGTTAGCAGGTCGTCCGGGGCTGAACAATTGGGATGAGGGCGGGGTTCAGGTCCCGAAGACCACGGTACGGTTGCCCCAAACCGCGATGCGGTCCTCCAGATGCCAGCGAACCGCCCGGGCCAGGACGCTGCGCTCCACTTCGCGACCGCGCTCCCGCAGGTGGGCCACGTCGTCGCGATGGGATACGCGGATGACGTCCTGGTCGATCACCGGACCGGCGTCCAGCTCGCTGGTGGCGTAATGGGCGGTGGCGCCGATGAGCTTCACGCCGCGCTCGAAGGCCTGCCGGTAGGGGTCGGCGCCGGCGAAGGCGGGCAGGAAGGAATGGTGGATGTTGATGATGCGGCTGGGATAGTGGGCGATGAAGCTCGGCGAAAGGATGCGCATGTAGCGGGCCAGCACCACCAGATCCACCCGCCAGTCGCGCAGCTGCTCGAGCATGGCCGCCTCGGCGGCCTGCTGGCCGCCCTGCTCCATCGGTATGTGCCGGTATGGCAGCCCGAAGCCCTCCACCGGCTCGCGGTGGTCGGGGTGGTTGCTGATCACGCCGGTGAGCGCCGCTGGCAGCTCCCGGCGCGACCAGCGCCACAGAAGCTCCAGCAGGGCATGGTTCGGCCGGGATACCAGGATGGCCGTGCGCTTGTGCTCCGTGGTGAAGGAGAGCTGCCAGTCCATGCCGAAGGGCTCGGCCACCTCCTGGCGGAACTCGGTCTTCAGCCAATGGGCCGGCGGCTCCGCATCCCGGATCCGGAAGGCCACGCGCATGAAGAAGGAGCCCCGGTCGGGGTCGGTGGTGTGCTGATCGAGCTCGGTGATGTTGCCGCCGTACTGGGTCAGGAAGCCCGATACGGCCGCAACGATCCCCGGGCGGTCGGTGCAGGTGATCAGCAGGCGGGCGTTGCCCTCCATAGCGCGCTCCGTGGCGAGGGACCATAGGTCCACGCTACGGAGCGGGGGCGATGCCGGCAAGGGTCTAGGGGATGGGGGCGAGGATATCGGTCCGGCGCCGGGGCGCGCGGAGCACCGACGCCAGGTGGGTGATCTCGGCGGAGAGGGGGCGGTCCCGCCGCAGCGGCGCGGCGTGCCCGCGCACCAGGCGGTGCAGGTCGCAGGCGGCGGTGGAGAAGTCGGCCCATCCCGTGCGCTCGGCGGTCAGCTCCATGGCCTGGGTCAGCGTCAGCGCCTGGATGGCCTGCACCTCGAACAACAGGCCCAGGAGGTCCGCCGCCTGCCGGGCGCCGATGGTGCCCATGGTGACCACGTCCTGGTTGTCGGCGTTGGTGGGGATGGACTGGATGGAGGCCGGGGTGGCCAGGCTCCGCATCTCCGCCACCAGCGCCGAAGCGGAGACCTGGGCGCCCATGAAGCCGCTCTGCAGGCCGGTTGCGTCGCCCTGCAAAAAGGCTGGCAGGTCGTTGTTCCGCACCGGGTCCGTGAGCCGGGCGACGACCCGCTCGCCGTGCACGGCGAGCTTGATGGCGGCGTTGGCCAGGGCATCCGAGGCGAAGGAAACGTGCTGGCCGTAGAAATTGCCGCCGTGCCAGACCTCCTCCACCTCGTGGGCGAAGACCGGGTTGTCGGTGACCGCCTGCAGCTCCCGCGTCACCGTCTGCGCGTGGAAGTCCAGGCTGTCGCGCACCGCGCCGAGGAGCTGGGGCGCGCAGCGGATGGTATAGGGGTCCTGGGGCAGGGACTGGCCGGGCAGGACGCCCGCCCCCTCCTCCGGCAGGCCTTCCAGCGGCGGCGGGGGCTGACGGTCCGGCTGCAGCCGCCCGCTGTCGGCGGTCAGCGCGCCGAGGGCCCGGTGCGCCCAGGCCTGGCCGGGGTGGGGACGGACTTGCCCCAGCCCGGGGTTGAGGAATCCCGCATGGGCACCGAACACCTCGGCATTGACGGCGGCCAGCAGGGCAGCCAGCTCCACGGCGCGGGCCGCCTCCGCCGCGTTCAGGGCGGCGATCCCGGTCATGGCGCTGGTGCCGTTGACCAGGGCCAGGGCGTCCCGCCCGGTGGGCACCAGGGGCGTCAGGCCGGCGGCTTCCAGGGCGCGGTCCGCGGGCTCCGGGCCCTCCGGCCCCACCATCTGCCCTTCCCCCATGACCGCCAGGGCCAGGTGGGAGAGCGGTGTCAGATCGCCGCTGGCGCCCACGGTGCCCCGGGCGGGGATGGCCGGCGCCAGATGGCCGTTCAGCACCGCCACCAGAAGATCCAGGGCCTCCGGACGGATGCCCGAGTGGCCGCGGGCCAGGCTCAGGATCCGGGTGGCCAGCACCGCGCGGGCGGTGGGCGGCGCCAGGGCTGGGCCCGTGCCGGTGGCCAGATGGTAGATCAGGTTCTTCTGGTGACGGCCGTCCTGGTGCCCCGCCACCCGGGTATCGGCCAGGGGTCCGAACCCCGTGGTCAGCCCGTAGATGCGGCGGTTCTCGGCCTGCAGGCGGCCCACGAAGCGGTGGCTTTCGGCGACTCGGTGCCGGGCCTCCGCGTGGAGGGTGAGCCCTTCCTCACCGCGCGCGAGGCGCTCCACGTCCTCGGGCGTCGGGCAGCTATCGGGCCGGAGCTCCACTGGGGGCCTCCCGCGGCGGATGGGGGGATGGTTCGGTGGGCTCCGGGGCAGTCCGCGTGGCGAAGGTCAGCAGGCGGGGACGCTGCGGCGCCGGGAGCTCGCCGTCGATCCAGCGCTGCAGCTCCGGGCGGGCGGTCTCCTCGCCCGGGGCATCGCCGGTGAGCACGATGTGCGCCTTGAGCCGCTGGCCCTCCTCCGGGGCCATGGGGCGGACCGTGGCCTCCGCCACCCAGGCGTGCTCGCGCAGCCGGCGGGCGATCTCCCCCGGATGGACATTGGTCCCGCCCACCTGGACGGCGCCGTCGGCGCGGCCCTCGGGAATGAAGGTTCGGGCGCCCGTCCAGCGCAGGTGGTCCATGGGGCGGGCTTCCGCCGCGCCCTCGGTCCCGCGGTCGCGGAGGAGGCCCCCGTCCGGACCGGGGTTCCAATGGGCAAGCAGGGTGTAGGAGTCGCCGGGGCGGGTGCGGTAGCCCACGCCGCCGGTCTCGGTGGCACCGTATACCTCCAGCAGGGAATGGAGCCCCCGTTCCAGCAGGGTCTGGAAGACCGCCTCCGGCAGCGGCGCGGTGGAGCAGACGCCGCGCACCCCGGCGGGGAAGCGCTCATGGACGCTGGCCAGGTAGCGCCACCGCTCGGGAAAGGTAACCACCAGATCCCCGGCCTGGAGGTCCGAGTGGGCCGTGGCCCAGGCCGCCTCGCCGTCAAGCACGGGAACGCCCCAGCGGTCGGGCAGGGCGGCGGTATAGAGGAAGCCGTAGATATGGTGGGCCGGCGCCAGGGCCACCACCCGCCGGACCTCCGGGAAGAGGTGCACGAGGGCCTGCAGCTCGGCTTCCATGGCCTCCCACGGGTGGGTGATCAGCTTGGCGGGGCCGGTGGTCCCCGAGGTGCGGAAACCGATCCCGCTGGTTCCCTCCTTGAGGGCCTCGCGAACGACACCAACCCAATCGCCCAGGGTCCGGTAGCGCAGCAGGAAGTCCTCGATTCCCACCTCGTGAATACGGAAGCGCTCATTGACGGCCGTGGCCAGGGTGGTGAGATCCAGGGAGTCGGCGCCTACCCGGTCGCCGTCGAGGGCGGTGGCCAGAGTCCAGGCGGCGGAATCCAGGGGCGTGGCGTCGGTGGCGTGGGTGTGCGGCAGCTCGTTGGTGACCAGGTCCCGCAGGACGCGGAACAGGGCGGATTCGGATAGAAGCATGCTGTGCCTCCGATGAAAGGCCGGGGCCGGAGCCCCGGTATCGCTATTCAGATCCGCTTCACCAGGATCCAGAAGGATTCACCGACGAGCGCCTTCTTCATGTGCACCTTCACCTTGGTAGGCTGCATGTTGTAGTCGAAGGTGTACTCGAACATGGCGTCCAGCTCGCCCTTCTCCACCCCTTCCTTGAATTTGCCCTGGAATTCGGGGCTCTTGGTGCACGGCGCCACTTCCTCGAAGAAGTTCTTGCCGATTACGTCCCCGGCCTGACGCCCGGTGATGTCGCTCTCCGCCGCGTTGTAGGCGAGGATCTTGCCTTGGGCATCCACCTGGACGGCGCCGAAGGCCAGATTGTCGAGGTCGCGGTCGTCCATATTGGCGAGGGCGTTGTCCACGTCCGCCTGATCGAAACTTACCCGTTCCATGGGCTGGCTCCTGTGCTATGCATGTGAACGATTTGAACGTTTTGAGTGCATAGAGCTACCACCGCCCGGGACCCCCGTCAATAAAATTTCCGAATAAATTTTTATTTTTATCCAGGTTTGTACGTGGTCACTTCCATAAGATAATTGCGCGCCGGGCAGTTGCGTGAACGTTTTGATCGGAAAATTCGGCACTCCCGTGAGGGGAGGGGGCTGGGGCGGAAGCGTGCATCCCGAGCGGTCCGCCGGGTGGCCTTCAGCATATGGGGTAGGGACGCGCGGTGGGGTGGCCGGCTTGGGGAGATGGGGAGGGAGCGGCCGGAGGGCGCTACCGCTGAAGGGCGTCCGGCCCCATGGTGGCGGCGGGCCCTATTCCCGGGGCTGCCTCGGCTTCGCCTGCCGCTCCCGGAGCGCGGCGGCGAAGTCCTCAAATCGTCCCTCCTCCACGGCCGCCCGCATGGCGGCCATGAGCTCCTGGTAGAAGTGCAGGTTATGCCAGGTGAGCAGCACCCAGCCCAGCAGCTCGCCGGAACGGAACAGGTGGTGCAGGTAGCCCTTGGAGTAGTCGCGGGAGGCGGGGCAGCTTGAATTCGGGTCCAGGGGCTCGTGGTCGTCGCGATATCGGGCGTTGGTGAGCTTGCGGTCCCCGTCCCAGGTGAAGGCCAGGCCGCGGCGGCCGGAGCGGGTGGGCAGCACGCAGTCGAACATGTCGATGCCGCGCTCCACCGCGTCCAGCAGGTCCAGCGGCTTGCCCACTCCCATGAGGTAGCGCGGCTTGTCGGCCGGCAGGACCGGGGTGGTCACCTCCAGGGTGTGGTTGCGCTCTTCCGCCGGCTCGCCCACCGCCAGGCCGCCCACGGCGTAGCCGTGGAAGCCCAGCTCCACCAGCCGCCGCGCCGATTCCTCGCGCAGATGGTCGTGCACGCCGCCCTGAACGATGCCGAACAGCCCGTAGCCGGGCCGCTCTTCGAAAGCAGTCTTGGAGCGCTCCGCCCAGCGCATGGTGAGGTCCAGGGACTGCTTGGCCTCGTCCGCCTCGCAGGGGTACGGCGGGCACTCGTCGAAGACCATGGTGATGTCGGCGTCGAGCAGGCGCTGGATCTCCACCGAGGACTCCGGAGTCATCTCCCAGTAGCTGCCGTCGATGTGGCTGCGGAAGGTGACGCCGTTCTCGTCCAGCTTGCGCAGGTTGCTGAGCGACAGCACCTGGAAGCCCCCGGAATCGGTGAGGATGGGGCCGTCCCAGTTCATGAAACGGTGCAGGCCGCCGAACTCCGCCACCCGCTCCGCGCCCGGGCGCAGCATGAGGTGGTAGGCGTTGCCGAGCAGGACCTGGGCGCCGGTGGCTGCCACCTGGTCCGGAAGCATGCCCTTCACCGTGGCGCCGGTGCCCACCGGCATGAAGGCGGGGGTGTCGATGGGGCCGCGCCCGGTTTGCACCCGCCCGCGCCGGGCCGCGCCGTCGGTGGCGAGGAGGTGGAATTGGAAGTCGGGGGTATCGGTCACGGAGATCCCTGAAAAATCCGAAAAACGGCGACTCCGGTGTGAATCGCCAAATGTTGGTAATGGGTCCCGTAGGAGCGGCCGGGAGGCCGCTCCTACAACGTTTGGGCATTTTTCACCGTCTTTAGCCGTTAGCCGTCCTTGGCTTTTCAGTCACCGGCCGGGTGCAGCAGGCACGCGTCGCCGTAGGAATAGAACCGGTACCCCGCCTCGACGGCGTGGGCGTAGGCGCTCTTGATGCGCTCCAGGCCGGCGAAGGCGGCCACCAGCATGAGCAGCGTGGACTTGGGCAGGTGGAAGTTGGTGATCATGAGGTCGGCCAGCTTGAAGCGGTAGCCGGGGGTGATGAAGATGTCGGTCTCGCCGCTCCAGGGCCGCAGCTCCCCGTCCTCCCCCGCCGCGGTCTCCAGCAGCCGCAGGCTCGTGGTGCCCACCGGCACGATCCGCCCGCCGGCCCGACGCGTCGCGTTGATGCGCTCCGCGGTGGCCGCCTCCACCACCCCGTACTCGGCGTGCATGACATGCTCCGCCGTATCCTCCACCTTCACAGGCAGGAAGGTCCCCGCCCCCACGTGCAGGGTTACGGTGGTCCACGCGATGCCGGCGGCCTCCAGCTCGGCCATGAGCCGGTCGGTGAAATGCAGGGCCGCCGTGGGGGCGGCCACGGCCCCGGGCTTGGCGGCGAAGCGGGTCTGGTAGTCGGCGCGGTCGGTCGCCTCGTCCTCGCCGCCGCGGATGTAGGGCGGCAGGGGCATGTGGCCGTGGGTCTCCAGGGCCGCCATGAGGGCGGCCCCGTCGCGGTCGAATTCCAGCACCACCTCGCCGCCCTCGCGCTTCTCGGCGACCTCGGCGGTGAAATCCTCGCTGAAGCGCACCGTCTGGCCGGTCTTGAGGCGCTTGGCGGGCCGGGCGAAGGCCGCCCAGCGCGGTCCGGCCAGGGGCTTGTGCAGGGTCAGCTCGATGCGCACCGCGTCGCGGCGGCCCACCAGGCGCGCCGGGATGACCTGGGTATCGTTGAACACCAGCAGGTCGCCCGGTCGCAACAGGCCCGGCAGGTCGCGGACCCCATGGTCGCCGAAGCGGTCCGGACGCACCTCGAGCAGCCGCGCGGCATCCGCCGGCCGGGCGGGGTGCTGGGCGATGTGGTCCTCGGGGAGGTGGAAATCGAATTCGTCGACGCGCATGGGCTTCCATCGGTTCCGGAGGGCGCCAATTGTACGGGCTGCGGGGAGCAACTGCACCCGCGGCCCTTCCCAAGGCCCGAACGGTGCCGTACAAGGCAAGGAAGGGCCCGCGCGCGTCGGCACCGGCCCGGGTCCTCGCCCCCGGGGATTGTGGGGTAGGATGGGGGCTTTCACCGCAAAAGGCGCAGGGAATGAACGAGCAGGATCGCCACCAGACCGCCCGGGACCTCCTCGGCTACATCGATGCCAGCCCCAGCCCGTGGCACGCCGTGGCCAACGCCATGGAAATCCTGGACCGCCGCGGGTTCCAGCGGTTGCGGGAGGCGGAGACCTGGGATCTGCATCCCGGGCGGGCCTACTACGTGGTCCGCGACGACTCCAGCCTCATCGCCTTCCGCATCGGCGACGCCGCCCTGGAGGACGCCGGGTTCCGGATCGTCGGCGCCCACACGGACTCCCCCGGCTTCCGGGTCAAGCCCAACGCCGCCCACGCCAAGGGCCCGCTCGCCGCGCTGGGCACGGAGATCTACGGCGGCCCCATCCTGGCAACCTTCGCCGATCGCGATCTGACCCTGGCCGGGCGGGTTTTCGTCCGCGACGAGCACGCGGAATCGGGTGTCTCGCCCCGGCTCGTCCATTTCGACCGGCCGCTGCTGCGCCTGCCCAACCTGGCCATCCACATGAACCGAGACGTGAACCGGGAGGGCCTGAAGTTCGACTACCAGGAGCAGCTTCCCCTGTTTCTGAGCGCCCTGTCCGAGGAGCTGCCGCCGGAGCAGAAGTTCCGGCGCCTCCTTGCGGAGCAGGCGGGCGCCGATCCCGAGGAGCTGGTCTCCTGGGGGCTGGCGGTGGCGGATACCCAGGCCGGCGCCTTCTGGGGCCCGGAGAATGAGTTCATCGCCAACAGTCAGCTCGACAATCTGGCCTCCTGTCACGCGGCTCTGGCCGCCCTCCCCGAGGAGACCGCCGACGCCGGGGTGGCCGTGGCGGCGCTGTTCGATCACGAGGAGGTGGGCAGCGAGTCCTACAAGGGGGCCGCGGGCAATTTCCTGGAGAGCATCCTGGCGCGCATCGCCGAGGAGCTGTCGCTCAGCGAGGGCCAGTACCGCGCGGCCCTGGCGCGGAGCTGGCTGCTGTCCGCGGACATGGCGCACGCCACCCATCCGCACTTCCCGAGCCATCACGAGCCCCAGCATCCCGTGAAGGTCAACGAGGGGCCGGTGATCAAGATCAACGCCGCCCAGCGCTACGCCACCGACGAGCTGGGGGAGGCCTATTTCGCCCGCCTCTGTGAGGAGACGGGCATACCCTGCCAGAAGTACATCCACCGCAACGACCTGCCCTGCGGCTCCACCATCGGACCCATGATGGCCGCCCGGCTCGGCCTGCGCACCGTGGACGTGGGCAATCCCATGTGGGCCATGCACTCCCTGCGCGAGAGCGCGGGAACCTTCGACCACGGGGCCCTGATCCGGGTGCTGGAGACCTTCTACACCACCGGGCGCGGTGGCGTCGGTCGAACCCTGGGAGTGCTGCCCTAGCGACCGGGCGGGGGAGGCAAGGGGAAGAATTTTTGCGTTATAGTTGACGCGGACAAAATTCTTCCACGCTCACTGGCAGGTAGGCCGCCTTGACGCACTCCTTCTATGCCTCCGGACAGCTCTGTCCCCCCAGCAACTGCCCGTCCCTGACCAGTTGCGGAACCGCCGAGCAGGCCGTGCAGCTGCTGCGCAACCGCCTGGTGTCGGCGGCCATGCAGGAGCCCGACCATCGTCTGGACCCGGAGGCCTTGGCCCGGATCACCAATGCCTTCCTGGAGGAGCTCGGGCACTTGAAGGGGCCCGCCTACCTCTCGGCCATGGGTAGCGAAGGCATGCTGACCAACCGCCGCCAGCTCCTGTTCGAGCGCATCGTGGTGGGGCGGTTCGAGGCCTTCCTGGAGGAAGTGCCCCCGGGCCTTACCAGTCCGGAGGAGCCCCGCATCTCCCGCCGCCTCCTTCCGGGCCTGTTCCGGGCGCTGGAGGACCTGGCGGGGACGGCCTTCCTGGAGGGCTGCCGGGAGCGGGCCCGGGAGATCTGCGAGGAGATCGTCACCGAGCAGGGCAGCAGCGGCCTTTGGGAGCATTTGGCCGAGGACCCGCGGGCGCGGGACCTGGTCAATGACTTCGTCGCCCACGTGGCGCCCCTGTTCACCAACCCCGCGCAGCACTACGGCCTCTTCGCCCAGCGCATCATCAATACCCTGCCGGTGGGCGAGGCGGACGAGGATCCCGAGCTGCTGTTCAGCTGGTCCCAGTACCTCCTCGTCATCCGCGCCCTGTTCTCCGACTTCCGCGCCGCCTATCGCCGGGCGGGCCTGGAGAAGCGGCTGGAGCTGCGGTTCGATCCCGAATGCCGGGCGAACATCGCCCGCGCTCTCCTCGCCCTGGACAAGGCCAACAAGGAGCTCGCCCTGGAGAAGCGCTAGCCCCTAGGGGCTGGCTCCTTTCCGATGGGAGTTTTCCACCCAGCCTGTGGAAAACTCTGTGGAAGAAGGTTGCGGAAAGGGCGGCTGGACGGGGGGTATGGGGGGCTGCCCAGAATCTGTGCAGAAAAAATCCTTAAAAAACAGAGCCTTAATCGTAATCTCCCGCGTGTGCTGAATCCACGCGGCCCTTGACATTCCGTTTGCTCCTGTGGAGTGAAGTCTGGGCAATCCCCTAGGGAGTCCCCCCTTTAGGATCTCCGTTCACCCTCGCTGGCAAGCCTTACTGCAGACTCTTCCGACCCTCTTACTGAGTGAACCTTTTTCCACCGGAATACTCTCTAAAGGAATAGGCATTACTCCCAATAGGGATTTGCAGGTTCGCCCCCCGGAAGAGGTTTGCCGTGCGAAGCAAGGACCCTAAGGCTCATTCCGAAGAGCAGCTGCTCTATTCCAACGCCCTGTTGAACGCCCAGCTGGAGACCTCCCCCGATGGCATCCTGGTTGCCGACCGGCACTATCGGATGCTGACTTGGAACCGGCGTTTCCGGGAGATGTGGGGAATCTCCGAGGAGGTGATGGCCGCTGGAGACGGCCGCGCCGCCGTACAGAGGGTACTCGACCAAGTGGTCGAGCCGGAGCCGTTCCGGGCGGAGATCAAACGCCTCTATGAACATTTGGAAGAGGCCGAGACCCAGGTGGAAATCACCTTGAAGGACGGTCGGGTCCTGGAGCGCCATTCCCGCGGTGTGCAGGATGAGCGGGGTAGCTACTGGGGGCGGTCCTGGTTCTACCGGGACATCACCGAGCAAAAACGGGCCGAGAAAGACCTGCGGGTCAGCGAACAGCGGTTCCGCGCCGTTTTCGAGCGGGCCGCCCTCGGCATTGCCGTGGTGGACCCGGAGGGGCACCCATGGCGCGTGAACCCCGCACTGGAGCGCATGCTGGGGCGCTCTGCCGAGGAGCTAACGAGTACTAGCTTCCTGGAGGTAACCCACCCGGAGGATCGGCAAGCCGACCGCGAGGCCTTCGAGGAGCTGGTGGCGGGGCGCCGCGAGAGCTACGGCATGGAGAAGCGCTACCTGACCGGGGACGGGCGAGTGGTGTGGGGGCGGCTGTCCGCCTCCACCCTTCCCGGATGGAACGACCAGCAGAGGCCCTGGTTTCTGGGGATGGTGGAGGATGTCACCGAAAACCGCGAGCTGCTCGAGGAGCTGCGGCTGCTGGCGCAGGTGTTTCGCGCCGGAAACGCCGTCATGATTACCGACGCCCTGGGAAGGATCCTGCGCGTCAACGAAGGCTTCTGCGAGGTGACCGGCTACCGCCCCGAGGAGGTGTTGGGCGGGACCCCCGGGTTCCTGAAATCCCGCTTTCATGGCGAAGAGTTCTACCGGGCGCTCTGGAAGCAGCTGGAGCAAGAAGGCTATTGGGAGGGGGAGATCTGGAACCGCCGCAAGGACGGCAGCCATTACCCCCAGTGGCAGACCATCACGGCGGTGCCCGACCAGTCAGGCCGGGTGGCCCGTTACGTGGCCACCTTCTCCGACCTGACCGATCGCAAGCTGCTGGAGAGCGAACGCCAGCGTCGCGCATCCTCCGTCGGTGAGATGGGACGCATCCTTGCCCATCAGCTCAACCAGCCGCTGGCGGCCATCGGTTCCTACGTGGAGGGGGCCCTGCAGCGTTTGCGCCGGGAGCACCCCGATCTCGGCGAGCTAGAGCGGGGCCTACGCGAGATGCGGAGCCAGGTGGAACGGGCCTCCGGCATCGTGGACGATGTCCGCCACTACCTGCGTGGCGAACGGCCTGAATTGCGGCCCACGGACATCAACTCCCTGCTGCGCTCGGTACTCCCGGCGCGTGGCCCGGCCACCACCGAGCCGCCCTGCCACTTCAAGCTGGACCTCGCCGCCGACCTTGCCGATGTGCCGGGCGACCCCATCGCCTTGCAGGAGTGCCTGCTGAACTTGGTGAATAACGCCGTGGATGCGGTCCGGTCGAACCGGGGGGCCGAGGGCCGGGTCGCCATCACCACCCGGCGCCGAGGCAGCGAGGTGGAAGTGGTGGTCCGGGATAACGGCCCGGGGATCCCGCCCGGCCTTGAGGAGGAGATTTTCCGGCCCTTGTTCACCTCCAAGGAGGAAGGCACGGGTCTGGGACTGTCCATCTGCCGGTCAGTGGTCCAGAAACATGGAGGCAGGTTGTGGGTGGGGGCCAACGAGCCCGGCCCCGGCGCCGCCTTCCATATCACACTGCCAAGCGAAGCCCGGTAGGCGCCTGCTCTAGCGGGCAAAGGGGCAAGGTGCTTTCCAAGGGTCAGATCGCCAACGGCCCGGTGGGACCTCCCCCCTCGGTCTCCCAATAAGCGGTCCACTTCCCGTTCCTGCGGGTCAGCACCAGGAAATTGCGCTCGTTGGTGTAGATGCCCTTGCGTCCGGGCAGGGGGTACATGCGGATGGGCCGGCCCGGCAGGGGGTCCTCGCCCAGCCTGGCCAGGGCGCCCAGGGCGCGGGCGTACAGGGTCGGCGGCGGGGGGTGGGCGATGCCGGAGGACACCAGCTGGTGGATGGGCTCGGGCTCGGTCAGGAGCACGCCCCGGGTGGCCAGGTGGATCTCGCCGGACAGCAGGGTGAGGCGGTGGCCGGGACGCTTGCCCTGTTCCTCCAGGGCCTCCAGGAATCGGCACCATTCCGCCCGGTGGGCGGGGCTCTGCCACTGGTCGCGGAGGTCGTCCTCGTATTTCTGCGCCCCGGGAATGAGGTGGAGGAAGCGCTCCACGTAGGACAGACGCGGGCCGAGTCCGGGGACGCTGGACAGCACCAGTACTCGGGGTTCGCCGGCGAGCTCCGCGAGGCCCTGCTCGAAGAGGCCCCAGCCGTCCTCGTCCATCACCCGGTTGGGCAGGCGCTGGGAGCGCAGGTCCGGGGCGATCACCCCGAGACCCGGAAAACGCCACCAGCAGGTCAGGGAGGGGTGGTTCTCCGCGTCGGACTCCGCCGGCAGGGTGGCCGGCCCTTCTCCCTGTTGGAAGAGCCGGAAGAAGGTCCGGGCGGTCCGGAAGACGCCCTGGGCCACGTCGTTGTCGTGGTACCAGCGGGGATGGCTGCCCCAGCCGTCTATGATGTCGTGGTCGTCCCACATCATCATGGAGGGCACCCGGGCCACCAGGTAGGCGGTGTCCTCGGCGGTGTAGACATCCCGGTAGCGCGCCAGGAAGAAGCGCGCGGCCGAATCCGCCATGTCGCGGGTGAACCGGCCCCGCTCCTGCTCCTCCTGGTCGCTGCGGTGCCAGGCGTGCAGATCGGGGTGCGCGTCCATGACCTCGTCGGCGTAGAGCTGGTCGCCGCCGTGGAGCATGAGCTGGAACGGGTCGGCGTCGTGCTCCTCGCGCAGGATCCGCCACAGCGCGTTGCGCTCCGCGGCGGGACGGTCCATGTCCCCGTCCTCCTTGCCGTTGCAGGAGACGTAGGCGATGCGCAGGTCGCCGGTGAGGTCGGTGGCCACCTCGTAGCTCCGCCCTTCCAGCGCATAGGTGGCCCTCCGGCGCGCCGGGAGGCGGAAATCATAGCGCCACGCCCGGACGCCAACGCAGTGGTGGATCTGCTCGGGGGGTACCGCCTCCCCGCCCTCGGGGTGCAGGGGCGGTGCGGGGCTATCCTCCGGCAGCACCAGCAGGGCCGAGAAGGCGGTGCTTTCCGCGTCCGCGCCGCGGGCGAAGAGGATGGGTCCGATGGGGCCCTCGGACATGGGTCGGTTCCGTTACGCTGGGTTGAGAAGGGGCGGTCCGCCCGGCGGCGGCGCCGAAGAACATAAATGCCATCATAACCAATCCACAAGGAATCGGGTCCGGCCCGCCGCTAGCGCGCCGGGCGTGTCCGGCCGGATTGAAGGGCATGTGCCTGCCCGACTAGACTCGAATCAAGTGGCTCCGGCAACGGCCGGAGAAAATTGCAGAGCCGAGAGGGAGACATGAGCGAACAGAAAGCGCGGAACGTGCTGGGCGGCGAGCTGGAGCCCTGCGGGATCGATCCGCCGGCGGGCTTCTACCGGACCGGCCGCTGTGATACCGGCATTCAGGATCTCGGCAACCATTCCGTATGCGCCGAGGTGACCCAGGATTTTCTCGAGTACACCGCCGCCCGGGGCAATGACCTAGCCACGCCCGTCCCGGAGTTCGGCTTCCCGGGCCTGGAGCCGGGTGACCGCTGGTGTCTGTGCGCCGCGCGCTGGCAGGAAGCCCTGGAGGCGGGACAGGCCCCGCCCGTCCGCCTGGCGTCCACGGAGGAGAACGCCCTGGAGGTGGTACGGCTCGCGGACCTCAAGGCCCACGCCATCGACGGCTAGGCGGTGGTCGAAATAAACGGGGAGGAGGGCGGGTGCGGGTCCGTCCCCCCTCCCCTACGCCGATCACTCGGTGACGGTGGTGCGCTCCAGCTGGAACCCGTGCAGCTGGAAGTGCTGGAATCGGCCCTGGGCGTCGTAGCTTCGGATGGTGACCGTGCCCCGGGCGAAAAAGCCCAGCTCCGGCACGAACCAGCCCGTGTCATTGACCTTGGAATAGGCGCCGTCCGGCTCCGTGCGTCTGTGGCGGTCCTCCACCTTGAAGCCCCTGTATTCCCCGGCAGGGGTCTCGATCTCCCGGAAGGCGGCGACATTGATGACGCCGCGCTCCGCGGCCCCGTTGACGTAGGTGAAATCCCGCTCGCTGCGGAAGCCGGTGGACAGGGTTCCGGGCAGGTATTGGACGGGTCCCCTTTCGATCCAGCCGTCGGCCTCGGTGCCGTGCTCCACCAGGGTGCCGTCGCGGTGCTGGTGGAGGTAGATCACGCCCCGGTCCGGGAAGGGCCGGCCCCCGCCCGCCAGGTCCAGGTCGTAGGACAGGGCGAGCACCTCCGGGCTCTCCGGCACCACGCGGGCGCTGGAAGAGGCGGCATAGCGCAGCTTCCCGGATAGGGGACAGACCCGGAAGCCGCCGGCGAAGAATCCGGTTACCGAATAGGTCCAGGAATCGCCGTCCCGGATGCATTTGGTAGGGGTTTCGGCCGTTACCGAATTGGCGTCCATATGCGCTCCGATACCTTCCTCGTTGTCCGCGGCGGAGGCCACCGGCAGCACCAGCGTCAGCGCCGCGAGCACGCGTTTCCCGATCATGTTACCCCCCTTTCGATGCCGGGCATGGCGAAGCCCGGGGACATTCAGACAAGTTGGCGCTGTTCCCGGGGCCTGACAACGGTGCGTGTCCCTCCACCTGTTCGGGATCAAATCCGGCACGCGGAGGAGAAGGCATGTAATTGAAAAATGGCAGGAAGTTTTTGGGAGCGAACGGGGGTGCGCGGGCGGGAAGGGCGGCGGATTTCGCCGCTGGGACGGAAAACGGCCGTCCCGGCGGGACGGCCGCGCCCGTCGAGCCTACGGAGCGCCCCTCAGTCGGTCATGGTGCACACCGCCTGGGGCTCCTGGAGCTGGAGCACGATGCTCTCGTTGACGAACAGGTGGTAGTGGATGCCGTCGTTGGACTCGTAGCCCACCATGAGGTCCTGGCCCTGCACCAGGCGGCCCACATGGGAGTCCACCACGGCCACACCCTCCACCGGGGCCTTGTAGACGCCCAGCTCGCACAGGTTGTTCAGGTGCTGGAGCTGGAGCATGTCGGTGTTCTCGTAGCGGCGGAACAGGTTGTTGTAGTAGGTGTGGCCGGCCACCAGCGCGTAGGGCCCGTGATAGCCGGATTCCTCCAGCTTTTCCACCGCGGCGAGCACGTCGTTCAGGGCCTGGTCGCTCTGGGACCAGTCGCTGAGCTTGCCCTCGTGGCGTTCCGGGGCGTTCATCAGGCCGTAGAGATGGAAGTCCGGCTGGCCGTAGTAGATGAACTCCTCTTCGCGGTCGGCCACCGCCTCGGCGGCGTCCTCCACCGGGGAAAGGTCCAGGAGCTGGCCCATGTCCATGTACGCCTGGATCCGCCGCACCGAAAGCTGGCAGGTCTTGCGCAGCATGGGCACGGAGATGGCGTGGCTCATTACCGCCCCGGCCTCGCCCTTCCCCGGCGTGCGGCAGTAATCGTCCGTTCCCACCTCGATGGAGGTCAGGCCGAGTCCGTAGGGGCCGTCCAGGTCCAGGAAGCGGCGGCCGGTTAGCCGGTCCCGGGCGGCGCTGCGGGCGGTTTCATCGATCTGGCCCCACAGCTCTTGCGGCAACGCGGCCTGCGCTCGATTCAGGTAGCTCACGGCTCACTCTCCTTTCAGAGGACCGATGGTGGATTGGCGCTCGTCGGGGCCATCCTCGTCGCCGGAATCCTCCCCGCCGCCGTTGGCCTCTTCTTCCAGTTCGGTAATGGGCCCTTCGGTGAACAGATAGTCGCGCAGCTGGGCGTCGAAATCGGGGCTGCTGCGCCGCAGCCATTCCAGAACCATGGACGCGTGCTCGATCTCCTCCCGCATGTTGTGCAGCAGGATCTCCTTCAGCGCCTGATCCGGCGTGCCGTCGGCACGCTGCTGATACCAGTCCACGGCCTCCAGCTCTTCCTGGAGAGAGACCAGGGCCCGATGCATGTTCATGGTGTGCTCGGACAGCCGATCCAGTGGCTCGTGATACGACTCGCTCGCTCCGGCCATGGGGAACCTCCCGGGGCGGTTACTGGTTTATTGCGCATTCGGGAAGATGGGGATAGCGCATTGTCTTTCAAGGTGAATATAAACCCTTTATACCAATGGGCCATACCCGCGCGAGGCCGTCTATCCGGTGGGCTACCGGGTACGGGAGAGGGTCGGGAAGGGTGATCCGCTGGGGGAGAGGCAATGAAGGGCGGTTCCAAGGGCTGCATTACAGGTATGTAGAGACGCTCTGCGCACTGGTGCGGCGCTCGGGGGCAAAAGAAAAATAGGGAAAAGTAAAACTGATCAACGACTTGAGGGTGTTGCCCGGGAGTGGATGCGGGTATATTTTCGTTGAGGGGGGTTCGTAGGCAAAAGGGGCAAGCTATGCCGATGCGGCTTGTTTTCTTGGTCGCCGTTCTACCGTTATGCCTGGCGGGGCCGGCGCGGGGTTGGACCTGTACTTCCCCTCTGAAAGGCGAAACCGTCCACGAGATGTACATAAACGGTACCCGGGCGGGAAAGATACAGAAGGAGCGGGAGGGGTGGTCGGCTTTCTGCCGGAAAAGCCGGGCCTACGTGAAGGAGAAGGACCGCAAATTCTACGGCAAGGACTTCTCCGAGGCCGCGCAGGCCTTCTGCCAGTATTGCGAGGAGCCCTGAGCGCCTGCCGTTTCCCCGCTTCTCCCTCTAAGCCGGTCCTTCCTCGCCGGCCTATTCGTCCAGCCCGGCCCGCACCATGGCTGAATGCAGGGCCGAGGCGGCGGCGCTGCGGCCGATATCGTCCTGCGCCGCCTCCAGGATCTCCTCCAGTAGCTCGGCGTAGCCATCCCGCAGGGCGTCGATGGTCTTGCCGCCCCCGCGCTCGGCCGCGATCTCGTAGAGAATGCGGCGAATGTCCTCCGAGCCCTCTTCCGCCATGGGATGCGCTCCCTCCGTGCCGGTGGTGAATACAAGCCCCCGGCCGGCCCGTTCCGGGGCCAGGCTGGGAAACCTTCAGTCCAACATGAACGCCGTGCAACGGCGCAACCATCGCGCCGGGCGGGCCCAGGCATGGACGGGGACCGGGCCCCCCACTAGACTCGTACCGCAAGATTGCGCTTGGATGTCTCCGGAATCCGATCCGTTGGCCCATGCGCACCGGTTCAGTATGGAGATTGCCGTGATGCGGACCCTGATTCTGTTAGCCGCCCTCCTGGTAGCGCTGCCTGCCACGGCGGCCCCGGCGGGAATACCGCTCTGGGAGGATGCCTACACCGGCATGAGCCCGGAGGAAATCCTCCGCTTCTTCCCCGAAGCCCAGCGTACGAGCCCCGACCAGCGCGCCAAGAAGGGCCCGGAAGGCGGCGAGGAGCTGGTACGCATCCCCCGCGTTCAGATCGCCGGGGATCCCTATAGGGGCCATTTCTACTTCCGGGACGGCCGGCTGGAGCGCGTGGTGCTGGAGCTGATCCCGCAGGGCGAGATGACCTTCAGCGAGGGCCTGAAGAAGACCGAAAAAGTCCGCGACGCCCTGAGCCGCAAGTACGGCGAGCCGACGAAAAGGACCAGCAGCGGCGAGGGCTACAAGGTGGACTGGGACAACGGCCGCACGGACATCCATCTGATGGTGATCACCAAGAGCTATAAGGTGAAGCAGTTCGATATTGTCTACGAGGCGGGCTCCGATGGGTAAAAAAAATGCTCACTGCCGCACCAAACGGTGCCCTCGGAGCTGCGCTCCCTTCTCTTCCAATTTTGCAGCCCAGCCATTTCGGGTTCCGATGGCTTGGGGCTCATCAAACAGGTCCCACTTCTCCTCCTGCCTTGTGAGCCGGGCGAACTTCTCCCAAAAAGGGTGGCTCTCCGGAATAAAAGTTTCCTTGCGGTGGAGGATGGGCGGATTCTCCCGCTCCTCAAAGCTATAGTGCTTTTCCGAAAGCTCATGGAGGGAAACCACCCAGGATTCCTTTAGGGCCGGATGAGGGTCTTGTTCGAACTCCGGATAAAGGAGGTAGGAGATCTTGGGCTTAGTTCGGTTTAGCTTGATTAGATATTCGGCCTCGATGTCACCAAGCAGCACCCGGGCGCACCCTTCATAGATTCGGAGCACCGGAGGCAGGGTTTCCACGGCGCTTTTATGGAGATACAAGGCTTCGGGGGTGAGCTTGCCGCATTGGGCCTCCTTACAGGCCTTGGCCACCTCTTCGGTGCTCCCCGCTTTGAATAAGAGTTTTTCGGCTTCCTCCTGGGCTTTTTTGTAGCTCCCGAAGAAGGCCTTGATATCCCGCTGAAGGGCGACGGGCAGATCGGAGAATTTGGGCAAGCCGGAAAGCCGTTCCAAACCCAAGTGCACTAACAGGTCCTGGGTCCGAGCTTCCCTGGCCTCCTCCCACGCCTCGTCGCCCGCTACCCGCCGGATAATCCCGGCAGCCTTTTTTATACTGCCTAGCTCTTCAAGGATCTGAGCTCCGGTGGAGAACTCGTCTGGTTCCGGGAGCCTTCCATGGGCTTCGAGGAAGCGGGTTAAGGACTCTAGTTCCGTCTGGTATTTCTCGAATAGCTCGTCACTGCGGCGGGGAGCAAGTTGCCCGGCCAGGCGGTGGGAGCGGCCCTCCTGCAGGAATTGCTGCCGGTCGGCGGGATCGGGAAATGCCAGAACGATTCCGGGAGCCAGGGAGACCGGCTGCACCCCCAGGGTGGATTCGACGAAATCCTTCAGCTCTTGCTGGCTGAATAGTTTCTGGAACGTCTTCCAAGCCGTAAGCCAACCGTCGCGATAGGGCTCCCAATTCTCCTCCCCCTTCTCGGAGTGAAGCCGCACCGCCACCACCAAGGCGCGCTGCGTTAATTCCCAAGCCGAACGGAGGGTTTCCCTTCGCTCATCCGGGTCTTCTATGACATTGATGACGAAGCCCAGATTGACGATTTCGGCTTCGATAAATGCTTCATCCGGGGCGTAGGCCGGATCCCAGCCATGGGCTGAGAAGCCCAGCTTGGAGATCCAGTGGACATCCACCCCGCGCCCACACCCGTAATCGAAAAACCGGTCTCCTTCCCTGAGTAGGCCGGTCTCCAACACGAGCCGCGCTGGTCGGGAAACTTCTCCGCGGAATTTTGCTGCCCGTTCACGTTGAACCGTCATCGTCAGGGCCCTTATCGAGAGGTTTCTGGGGGAGGTTGAACCTGTGAAAAACAGGGTGCACCGTATGCGGCAAGGGGCGGTATACCCCAAAATCTTGAGGTCCTGTGGAGACAGGATACAAAATCCTGTGGAAAACCTGTTAGATGGTGGGAGTCACCCAAACTAGGTTCTTGGCGGTGAGCCCCTGCCCAGTTTCGGTGAGTTAATTAACCGCTTGTCCTTGATACGCGGGCTTGAGGCGAATTATGAGTCAGGCTGAATTCGAAGAAATCTACCTCGATAACAATGCCTCAACGCCGCCCTTGCCGGAAGTCCGTGAGGCCATGTTAACGGCCATGGGCGCGGAGTTCGGAAATCCCTCCAGCGCCCATTCCTTAGGTGGACGTGGAAAGCGCCTTTTGAACAATGCCCGCGAGCAAGTAGCCACCCTGGCAGGGGCTAGGCCGGAAAATCTCTACTTTTCCGGAAGCGGGACGGAGGCGAACAACTGGGCCATTTTGTCCGCCGTCGCCCAGCACCCGGACCGCAAGCGATTGGTTACCACCCCCATTGAGCACTCCTCCGTCCTGGCCATGGTCCGCCATCTTGAACAGGCCAAGGGGATGGAGGTGTGCTATGTCCCGGTTAGGCCTGATGGACAAGTTGACCTGGAAGGGCTGAAGGGACTTGTAACCCCGGATACCGCGGTGGTCTCGGTGCAATGGGTAAATAACGAGACGGGGGTGTTCCAGCCCGTCGAGGAGATCGCCCAATTTTGCCGAGAACAGGGCGTGCCTTTTCATACGGATGGCGCCCAGGCAATCGGCAAGGGCCCCATGGCTTGGGACCAGGTGGCCCCCGACTATCTAACCTTTACCGCCCACAAGCTACACGGTCCCCAAGGAGTCGGTACTTTAGTTGCGCATCCGGGTGCAGAGGTTCTCAATTTGTTCTATGGTGGAGGGCAAGAATCCGGCCGGCGGCCCGGTACGGAGAACCTCCCGGGCATTGTCGGCTTTGGACAGGCTGCCGCAATGCGGGGGCAGCGTTTGGCGGACATTTGCGAGAAAATGTCCCGGCTCCGGGACCGCTTTGAAAAGGGGGTCCTTCAAGAAGTCCCCGAGGTGGAGGTGAATGGTGCCCCTGAACAGCGGGTTCCCAACACCTCCAATCTGCTCTTTCGGGGGGTAGAGGGCCAGGCCTTAATGGCCCGCTTGGACCAAAGCGGCATCCTCTGTTCGCAAAGCTCCGCTTGTACAAACAGCCGTCCGGAGCCTTCTTATGTCCTTCGTGCCATGGGCCTTCCCGAAGAGGAGGCCTATGCCTCGGTGCGGTTCAGCTTCTCGGAGCTGAATACCGCGGATGAAGTGGATCGGGCGGTCGACCAGGTTGCAGAGATCGTAGAGCGTCTGCGGGCCTTTCTCCGGTTCGGGGCCTAAGCCAAAGGGAGTTGAAGATGCGTTTTAGTGGCCATGAAACCTTTCCAATTCGGGAGGGCTGGCTTCATAAAGGCCTTGAGCTCCTGTTTGAAGACCCGGAGGGTTTGGTCGGTCCCAATGCGGCCGATGAACTTGGTGTCGGCCAGAACATGGCCAAATCCATTCGTCACTGGCTGCAAGTGACTGACTTAGCCGAGTTTGGCCCCAAGCCCTCCGGCTCTGGCCCCCGCCTGATGCATCCAACCGAACTAGCCGAGCTAATCCGCGAGCGGGACCCTTATTTCCTCGAACCGGGGTCCCTTTGGGCCTTGCACGCCAACCTGGTCAACGGTACCGAGGCTGGCTCCTGGTTCTGGTTTTTTAACTTCTTCAACCTTTCGCGGTTCGAGCGCAGTGCCTGCCTGGAAAATCTGCGCCAATTCCTCCAGCTCCGCCAGGTGAGGCAGGCCAGCCTGAACACCCTGGAACGGGACCTTACCTGTCTCCTGCATTCCTATGCCCAGGGAATCCCGCCCCGGCAGGAAGACCCTGAAGAAGAGCCGCATTGCCCCTTCGTCGACCTGGACCTGCTACGCCACTACCGCTCCTCCGGCCACTACGAGCTCAATCGGGAGACCAAGCCCGTCCCCTTCGAGCTCCTCGGCTACACCTTGGCCGCCGCGTTTCCGGACGCCCAAGAGGGCGAAGGACGCATCGATATCCGCCTCGATGATGCCCAAGGCAATACAGGGGGACCTGGGCGGGTCTTCGTGCTTACCCCGGAAGGCTTGTTCGACACGATCTTAGAGGCCGAGCGGGAGTCCGGAGGGGGAGAAATCCAGATTAGCGGCCTTGCCGGAGAACGGGCCGTACGAATTACCCGGCGGACGCCCCTGGAATGGCTTGCTCGTTACTACGACCGGATGGAAGAGGGAACCGAAGATGCCGCCTAACCAAGACTCCCTTTGGCCCTCGGACAATCCGGAAGGCCGCGAGGCGTTCCTGCGCTCCATCAACCTCCCCTACGATGCGGACGCCCCTGAGCGCATCGCCCACTTCTACCCCACGAGCAAATGCGTCTCCCTGCTCCGGGCCGTGCTGGGCCAGGAAGCAGATCGGGCTTACTTCGTTATTGCCCCGTATGGCTCCGGGAAGTCGCTGACGGCTGCCTATGCCTTGCACCTCATCGAGAACCGCAAAGAGGCCCGGCCGGTTCTTAACAACATCAGCGCCCGGCTGGCTGATGTGGATGGGGGCCTGGGCGAATTTGCACAGGCCCGCAGCGAGGACCAAGCGGGCGGCTTGGTTCTCGCCCTCCACGGCTATTGCCCTTCCCTGCCGGAAGCCCTAAAGGAAGCCGCCCTCGCCGCCATGCGCCGGGTGAAGCTCGGCCGGGAGGCCCGCAAGTTGGAGAAGGAGCAGGTGGGCACCATGGACGAGGCGGTGGCCATCCTGAGATGGCTCCAGGAAGAGGGGGTCGAGAAGGGCTACGACCGTATCGCCATCCTGTGGGATGAGTTCGGGCGGCATGTGGATTCCTTGGTGGCCGAAGGCAAAGCCGCCGACCTGGTGGATATCCAGGTGCTCGCGGAATACGCCGCCCGGACCCAAGACCCCCCCGTTACCCTGGGGCTCTTCCTGCACCAGGGTCTCCTTCACTACGCCTCGGAAATCCCTCAAGGCGTGCGGAAGGAATGGACCAAGATCGAAGGCCGCTTCCAGAGCATCCAGTATCTGGATGACAGCAAGGAGATCTATCGGCTGATCGCCCAGATCGCAACGGAACAGCGCCCCTTCGATACACCGCCCGAATCGGATTTTCCCGAGGCGGCCCGGAAGCTACAGGAGCTAGGCCGGTTCAAGGAGTTCTCGCAAGGAGAGTTGGCGGCTCTCCTAGCCGATGCTTATCCCTTGGAGCCGCTCACCCTGGAGCTTCTCCCCCGAGTCGCCGGGCGGGTGGCCCAGAACGAGCGCACCTTGTTCGGGTTCCTCTACCAAACCCGGTTGGATGGCCCAATCACGCCAGCCGATCTGTACGACTACTTCTCGGAGGCCATGCGGGCCGACACCGGTGTGGGCGGGACCTACCGGCAATGGCTGGAAACGGAGAGCGCCCTCGCCAAGGTGGGGGACAGTGACCTGACGCGGGATGCCCTTAAGACCACTTGCCTGCTCGGCTTGGGCGCGAGCGGTGAGCGGGCCCGGGCCAATCATCCGCTCCTGGTAACCGCCGTTGGGGGGTATCGGAACGAGGAATTGGAGGCCGAAGAGGCCATCAACGCCCTAATCGAGCAAAAGCTGCTCCTGCACCGGCGTCATAGCGATTCCGTCTCCGTGTGGCATGGAACGGATGCCGACCTGCGCGGCAAGCTCGAAGAAGAAAAGGCCGCCAAACGGGCGCAGTTCGATCTCCGCGCCTTCCTGGAGGAAGAGCTTCCCGCCCCGGCCTGGCGCCCAGTGGAGTACAACGACGATTACCGGATCCGGCGCTACTTCACTGGGGAATTCCACACCCTCGACACCATTACCCCCTACCTGGATACCGAGGCGCATCCAGTGGCCCTGCCGCTCGATACGGACGGCAAGGTCCTGTATCTGCTGGTGGAGTCGCCAAAGGAGCTGAGCGAAGCGGAACAGCTCCTGAAGGGCCAGGAGACGAACTCCCGCCTGGTGTTCGCTTTCCCTTCGGAGGCCCTGCCCCTAACAGAAGCGGCCTTGGAGGTTTGGTGCCTTACCCATATGCAGCATGACAGCGAGCTGGTGGGAGCGGACCCGCTGATCCTTCCCGAGCTTCGCCAGATGGCCGACGACGCCCGCGCGCATCTGAAGCGGATGGCCCACCGCCTGCTTTATCCCGGCGCCGAGGGACCGACGTGGTACCACCGGGGTAGAGAGGTCGCGATAGGTAACGCCAAGAAGCTCCGCAAGACCCTTTCCGGGATCATGCGGGAGACCTACCCGGATACGCCGCGCATCAATAATGAGCTGATCGTCCGCAAAAAGCCTTCTCGGATCATCATCAATGCCCGGAAGAAGTTGGTCCTGGGCATCCTGGAGCGGGCCGGAACGGAGGATCTAGGCCTGCAGGGCAAGACGCCTGATGTCTCCATGTATCGAACCGTGCTGGCCCAGACCGGTCTCTATGGGCCGGATGGGGAAACGAACCGTTTTGCGCGCGCGGATGAGCTACAGGACCCGGGCCTAACCAAGGTTTGGCAGGAATTCGAGGCGTTCTTCACTGAACCGGAGGATTACCCCAAGGCCTTTGAAGACCTGTTTACCCGCCTAAAACAGCCTCCCTATGGCGTTCGCAATGGCCTGTTCCCGGTCTTCTTAGCAGCGGCCTTCAAGGCCTTCCCCAATGCCATATCCCTGCTCCGGGATGGGGTGTATGTGGAGGACATCCTCCCCTCGGAAGTCGAGACGATATTCCGCAGCCCAGAGCGGTATCGGCTCCAGGTGTTGGGCATCGACGAGGCCAAGACCCAATATTTGCTTGGCTTCTACGAAATTTTTACTGGCGAAGATTTGGCCGAAGAGGATCGGGTCGACGACCTGATACGGACTTGCTTCGAGGCCTTCCAGGCGTGGAAGTTGGACCTTCCGGTGGCGGCCTACTATTCCAGCCAATTGAGCAAAGAGGCTCGCGCCTTCCAGAAGGCCATCCAGGCGGAATTGGATCCCGTCCGCCTTCTCTTCAGTGAAATCCCAAAAATCCTCGGGGTTTCGGAGGAAACGCCGAATGAGGCCTTGGCTGGATTGCGGGACGTAAAGGAAGAGCTGGAAAGCGTCCATCTCTACCTGGGGAAAATGGCCGGCGAATCCATGCGCAAGGTAATTGCCCCCGGCAAGGAAACCGACCTGCCCCTGTCCGTGGTGGCCAATGAGTGGGCCAATGCTTTTCCGAAATTTGTCGTCGACGAGATTAAGGACGCGTCGGTAAAGGCCTTGATTACGCAGATGGCCCGCAGTTACAAAAGCGACGAGCTCCTTTTGAATGCTCTATCGCAAGGCCTGCTCGGGAAACCCCTAAAGCGGTGGGATGACAGCACGCGACATACCTTCGAACGGGATTTCGAGCGGGCGGCCCGCAAGGCGGAAGATGCAGCCCTTTCCGCCGTAGGACAGGTGGACCCGAACACGGAAGGGGCCGACGCCTTGGCCGGTTTGGTGGAGGACCGGGTAAGCACCCTGGTTGACCGCCTGACTCGCCTGCTCGGCCCCGAAGAAACCGAACGCTTCCTGCGAAACCAGGTGCGCAAATCGGAGCCGGAAAATGGCGACTCTTAATGAGGCCTTAGAAACCATAGAAGACGGAAGCTTCCGCCACATTGTGAATATCAGCGGCGGCAAGGATTCGGCGGCCCTAGCAATTTACCTGGCTCAAGAATATCCGCAGCTCCCTGCAGAATATGTCTTTTGTGATACGGGGGTGGAGCTTCCGGAAACCTATGAATACCTGGACCGCCTAGAAGCGATCTTGGGTCAGGAGATCGTGCGCCTGAATGCCTTGGACCTCCTGGGCATGAAGAAAAAGCCGGGCCGTAATCCCTTCGATATTTGGCTCAATGAATATTACGGGGGCTATCTGCCCAATCCCGGGGCCCGTTGGTGTACCCGCGTTCTGAAGATTAAGCCTTTTGAGGATTATATCGGCGAGGACAGGGCCTTCAGTTACATCGGGATCAGGGGGGACGAGGATCGGGAAGGGTATCTGGGAAAGGACCAAAAGCCTCCAAAGATATCGGATAAAAACAATATCGTCCCCGTCTATCCGTTTAAGGATGATGAGCTAGGTATTGCGGATATCAAGAGCGTCCTAGAAGCTAACGGAGTGGGCCTGCCCGATTATTACGAATGGCGTTCAAGGTCTGGTTGTTACTTCTGCTTCTACCAGCAATTAGGGGAATGGCAGGGATTACAGGAAAACCATCCTGAGTTATTTGAGAAGGCTAAAAAATACGAAAAAATAGAATCAGGAAAGCATTTTACTTGGAACCAGGATCGCTCTCTAGGCCAAATTGAAAACTTAGAGGAAAGGTACCAAGTTAAAAATCCAGATGAAATAGATAGTTGTGCGATTTGCCATTTGTGAAAGGGATTCTTGTATGCGACCCGCTCAAGTAAGACAGATTTTTGATGCAAACGCTCAAACTGTGTCCGAGTTCCTAAAAACTGAAGGTTTGGGGCTCTTTATCCCATCGTATCAACGTCCCTATTCTTGGGATCAGGAAAATATAAAAAGGTTATTCGAAGATATTAGCTATGAGGCAAACCAAATTGCCGACGGCAAAGTTGGTTTAAAATTTCTAGGAAGCGTAATCACTATAAGGGTGCAGGATAATAGAGCTATACCGGCCCACCAAAGATTGGAGGCGCCGGGCCAGGTAATGTCCATTATTGATGGGCAGCAAAGACTTTCTACTTTGCTATTAATTAATTTAATCCTTCATGATTTAATCCGAAAGAAAATGAGCTCAATTGCAAGTGAGGAAATATTAGGTGATTGGATATTGCGAGCAGCTAGGGAAGAATTGTCTACCCTAAAACGAACATTAATTTTGGATAAAGAATGGGCAGAAGACGAAATATACAGGTACTACCCAAGGGTTATACGTGAAATTGAGGACCTTTGGGCCTTGGAAAGAGATTATGCGAAGTACCGTTCCCCAATAGCCTCTCTGATTTTTAATTACGTACAAGAACTAGAGGGGGAAAATCGGGATTTTTTTGATGTGTATGAATACTGGGGTGATGATTTAGAGGATAAATACAAAAATATTGCAGACAATATTAGTATTATCAAAGGGATAGTTCGAGATGTCTTGGAGGATAATAATGAAGATTATTCGCTTCCGAACCTCGAAGATTTTGTTTTTCAAGGGGATGGGCAAGTAGCGGAAAACTTTTTTGGTTTAGATGTTCCCGAAGGGGTAGAAGATTACTTTGATAGGGCTCCAGAGGGAGAAAAGAAAGAGTTTAGGAAAATGTATAAAGCTTTGATGCTGTCAAAGCTATTTAATAACTCAATCGCATTTACGGTAGTTGTCACAGAAATAGAGGATTATGCATTTGATATTTTCGAGGCATTAAACACAACCGGAGAGCCGTTGACCGCTTATGAAACTTTTAAGCCAAAGGTGATAAACGAGGAGGGTCAATTAGAGTATAAACACAGTCCTTCCAAAAATGCATTAGATTGGATAGAAAAATATATTGATAGCTTTGATTCCTCAAATGCCAAGCAAAAAGCAACAACCGACTTGATGATTGCATTTCGTTTGTCATGGGAAGGAAAGAGGCTTTCAAGCCATCTTAACCAGCAAAGAAAATTTTTAAAAAGTTCGTATGAAAACAGGGGAACTCTAGAAGGTAAAAGAGGGTTCGTCTTCGAGCTGGCTAGGACATCTGATTATATAAGGAATTGCTGGAATCCTCCTAAAGGGAAAGTTCCCTGTCTGCCCGAAACTGGGGATCCTCAGAAGAGGAAGGAGGCTTTATTTTGTATAGAATTTTTGAGAAATTTGAAGCACGATATAACTATTGGGCCCCTTTCCCGTTTCTATGCAAAATTTTTACTTTCGGAAACAGAAAGTAAATATAATAGCGCATCGGAGTTTTTTGACGCAATTAAGGCCGTCGCGGCGTTTTCTGCTATATGGAGAGCTGCGCATAGCAATACTGCCCAAATAGATAAGCAGTACCGGGATTTGATGGAGAAAGGCATATCCGAAGTGGTTTCTCCATTATCTGCTATTAATGTATCTCCAACAGAAATAAACATAGAAGATTTTAAGTTCGCTCTAATAAATTTGTTGCATAAAAAGGGCAGTTTGGATGATAAAGAAATTTGGGTTGAAAAGGTAAAGAGGAATAAAATATATAAAGCCTCGCAGGCGGTTACTAGGTTTATACTGTTAACTGCAGGCCACGATTCCATAGTCGACGAAGGAAAACCTCATTTGATCACAAAGGGGAGAAAAGGGGTATTTGATTGGATAAATATAGAAACCTGGAAAAATGAAGAGTTTTTAACTGTAGAGCACATAGCCCCGCAAAATAATAATGGAAGCTGGGGAAGTCTGATTTACTCTGATGAGGCTGAAAATAGATTAGGAAATTTAACCCTTCTTCCCGCCCGTGCAAATAGTATTGCTTCTGATAGGGCCTGGCCTGAAAAAAGAAGAATTTATGGGTTATATGGGTCATTGAAAGAGGAAGAAGCGGAAAGTTGGATTGAAGAAATCAAACTAAATGGTATGACCCTGAGCGAGGACCCCTCTGAGATATCCGAATTTGGTCGCTACTTAGCAACTTGTAGATCGCTATCGCGTGTAGAGGGAGAATGGGGCGTAGAAATTATTAATGAACGTTCGGAAAGATTGGCGGAACTTGCATGGGAACAGGTATTCCAATGGCTGACCTAATGGTTAGGTTTGGGTCGCTATGCAATTTTAAGAAGTTTAATTTCTAGGTGGACATTAAAAAGGCATGAGTATGTCTTTTTATTTAATAATCTTTTAGCCATTCACTCCCCATAAGAGTATTTTTTTGCCCTCTTCTCCTGTTGAAACTGGCAATCTTGTCGTCTACAAACAGCAGCCCGCCCGCGTCCACGCGGTGGAGGGGGACAAGCTCACCCTGCAGCTCCCGGACGGCGGTACCAAGCGGGTGCGGCCCAAGGATGTGCTGGTTCTCCATCCGGGTCCGGTGGCGGATATCCGGGCCCTGGATGCCGGGGCCGGGGAGATGGAGGAGGCCTGGGAGGCGTTGGCCGGGGAGTCGTTGAGCCTGGAAGACCTCGCGGAGCTGGCCTACGGGGCGTTCACCCCGGCCACGGCCTGGTCGAGCTGGCGGGAGGTGGCGGACGGCCTGCTGTTCGAGGGCGAGCCCGATGCCCTGGTGGCCCGCGAACGGGAGACCGTCGCCGCCGAGCGGGAGCGCCGCGAGACCAAGGCGCAGGCGGCGGCCGCCCGCAAGGCGCTTTTGGAGCGCCTGGTCGCCGGGGCCATGGCGCCCGGGGACGAGGAGGACCTGGCCGAGGTGGAGCGGTTGGCCCTCGGGGCCTCGCGGACCAGCTTCATCCTCCGGGAGCTGGGCCGGGAAGAGACCCCCGAGGAGGCGCACCGGCTGCTGCTGGCCAATGGCTACTGGGACGAGCTGACCAACCCCCACCCGGTCCGCGAGGGGGCACCGCAGGCAAGCGCCGAAGGGGAGGTGCCGCCGCTTACGGAGGAGGCGCGCCGCGATCTCACCCACCTGGAAGCCTGGGCCATCGACGACGCCGGCAACACGGACCCGGACGACGCCCTCAGCCTGGACGGCGATCGCATCTGGGTGCATATCGCCGACGTGGCCGCCGTGGCTCCGCCGGACGCCCCTCTGGATCTGGAAGCGCGCGAGCGCGGCGCCACCCTCTACCTGCCCGACGGCATGCGCACCATGCTGCCGCCGCCGGCCGTGGAGCGGCTGGGCCTGGGCCTGGCGGACACCTCGCCAGCCCTGTCGGTGGGCTTCCGGGTGGCGGAGGACGGCGGCCTGACCGACATCGAAGTGGCGCCCAGCTGGGTGCGGGCCGCCCGCCTGTCCTACCAGGCGGCCGAAGAACGCATGGCGGAGGAACCGTTCGCCAGCCTCGCCGAGGCCGCGGAACGTTTCCGGCAGCGGCGGCGGGCCGACGGTGCAGTGGAGTTCCAGCTCCCCGAGGTCTCGGTGCGCCTGGAGGACGGCGAGGTGGTGATCCGCCCCATCGTTGAGCTGGCCAGCCGCCGCCTGGTGACCGAGGCCATGATCATGGCCGGCCACGCCGTGGCCCGCTTCGCCCAGCAGGAGGGCCTGGCCATCCCCTTCGCCACCCAGGAGGCCCCGCAGGGGAAAGCGGAGGGCGAGGGGCTGTTGCGGGCCTATGAGCTGCGGAAGCTCATGCGGCCCTCCCGGGTTCAGCTCACCCCCGAGCCCCATAGCGGTCTGGGCCTTTCCGCCTATGCCCAGGCCACCAGTCCCATGCGACGCTACTTTGACCTGGTGACCCACCAGCAGCTGCGCGCCCATGTGGGCGGGGGACAGCCCGCCGACCAGGAAGCCCTGGCCCAGCGGGTCGCGGGCGTAGGCGAGCGGGTCCGAAGGCTGCGGCGGGCCGAACGGCTTTCCAATCAGCACTTCAAGCTGGTGCATCTTCAGCGTTACGGGGCATGGCAGGGGCAGGGCGTGGTGGTCGAGCGCAACGGGCCCAAGGGACGGGTGCTGGTCCCGGAGCTGGCCCTGGAGACCAGCGTCACCTTGCCCAAAACCACCGAGCCCGGGGCGGTGGTGACGCTGCAGCTGCTGGGTGTGGAGCTGCCGACCCTGGAGCCGCGCTTCCGGGCCGAAGAAGACGAGGTGGCCGGGCTCCGGTCCGATCTTCAGGCAGGGGCTTAGGGGCCGGTTGGGCCGGGCCCGGCGCATAGCCAAGATCCTGCTCAGCTCTTCGGCGGTTCGCCCCCGGTCTCCTCGGCCACCAGCTCCTGGATCAGGTAGCCCAGGTGGTCCAGGCCCTCCTGGAGCTCCCAGAAGAAATCCCCCTTTTCGTCGCCTTCCTCGGGGGCCTCGATTTCGCCCCATTGTTCGCGGAGGTCCTTGGCGTCGGCCTCCGGCTGGTCCGATTCCATGAGCAGGGTGGTGTAGAGCTGGGCGACGGCGTAGTTGAGGGCCTCGATCTGGCCGCGGTTGTCCGCCATGGGGTGCTCCTGGGCTGTGGTGTGCTGGTTGTCGGCTGGATTTTCCGTATTCCACCAGCAAGAAGGTCCGCGAATCCAGTCCTTCCTTACCCGGTCTATCGCCGCGCACCCGCAAATGGTAGAAAGTACGGGCTCCCGGTGCGTGCCCGGTTGTCGGGTCGAAGGTCGGCCTGCTGCCCGGCCTCGCTCATGCACCTCCAGCCGGAAAGGAAACGGGGAATGGCGAGTCTGGATCTGCTGGATCTGCGCGATCGGCTGAATGACTTCAATGCCTTGATGTCCTTCAACGGTCCGCTCTCGGAATCCATCATCAAGGACCTGGGGGATGCGGTTCGCCGCTACCTGGAGGAGGAGGCCGCCAGCCGCGCCACGGTCATGGACGTCTTCTCCGTGTTCATCGAGCAGACCCAGAACATCCGGCAGTACGCCACCAGTCGCGGCGGGGATGATGCCGAGTTCTGGCTGCTTTCCTCCGCCATTTCCGTGATCTCCGCGAACAGCAGCAACTACTTCGTGAGCTCCGGGAACTGGGTGCGCGAGGCGGACCTGCCGGATCTGACCGCGCACCTGGACCGGCTGCGGTCCCTGGACGGCCCGGGACTGAAGAAGCTCTACAAGGAGGTGCTGCGGTCCCCCGCCGCGGAGGGCGCCACCACCGCCGGTCTCGGCCTCATCGACATGGCGCGCAAATCCAGCCAGCCGCTCAGCTATTCGTGCCGGGAGCCCGACAGGGAATCCGAAAGGGGGTACGTATTCTTCAGCCTGCAGGCGACGCTGTAGTATCGGGGGAGGAAAATGGGCAACCTGTTTTACGAGGCGTCGGAGACGACCCCCGCCGTCATCCTGGATCGCGACCAGGGGCTCCTGGAGGTGCGCGGGGAGTCCTATCCGGAGAATGCCCTGGCGTTCTTCCAGCCGGTGGTGGAGGGAGTGGGGGGCTACCTGGCGCAGGGGAATCCGTCCCTGACCATCCGGATCGACCTGTCCTACCTCAATACCAGCAGCGTGAAGGCCCTCATGGATATCCTCGACCGGGCCGAGGAGGCCCATGAACGGGGCGCGGCCGTCGAGGTGGAATGGGTCTACGACGCCGAGAACGACCGCAGCCTGGAGATGGCGGAAGAGCTGCGCGAGGATATGAGCCTTCCCTTCCGGGTTTCCCCGGTGAGCCGGTAACCGTCCCTTCGGAGCTGGTGCCATGACCAAGGAAAGCGAGGAGATCGCCAAGCGCCTGGCCGCGCTGGAGCGCGACCCGGCCTACCGGGACCATCCGCTCATGGCGGAGCTCAACCGCCTCGCGGAGCGCTTCTACAAGGTGGAGCGGCAGCTGCGCAAGGTCAGCCGCATCGGCGACCTGCTGCAGGCCCTGCTGCGTGAGGACAACGAGGCCTTCGAGCAGGCGGCGCTTACCGATCCGCTTACCGGCCTGCCCAACCGGCGCGCCATGCAGGAGCAGCTGGAGCTCGAGGCCGCCCGCGCCGAGCGGGAGGGAACTTGGCTCGTGGTGGGCATGGGGGACGTGGACCACTTCAAGGCCGTCAACGACAGCCATGGGCACGAAACCGGGGACACGGTGCTGCAGGAGGTGGCCAACCGCCTGGAGGGCGGCCTGCGGGAATACGACCAGTGCGCCCGCTGGGGCGGCGAGGAGTTCCTGGTTCTCTGCCCCGGCCTCTCGGCCGCCCAGGCGGTGCGTACCATGGAGCGGATCCGGGAGGCGGTCACCGGCGAGCCGGTGATGGGCGGAACGACGCCCATCCGCGTCAGCATCAGCTTTGGCGTGGCGGTGTATCAGCCCGGCGAGCAGGCGGACGACCTTACCAGCCGGGCCGATGTGGCGCTCTACGAGGCCAAGCGCCAGGGCCGCAACCGCAGCGTCCTCGCGGGCGAGGACGCCCGCCATTTCTCCAGGGGCGACTAGCCCCTTCGCCCGTCCGGCCCGGTCGCCCGGGGAGATGGCCGGAACCCCAGCACCGTCACGTCGTCCCGCTGTTCCCGCTCGCCCTGCCACTCGGCGAGGGCCTCGACCAGCGCGGCGCGCTGGTCCGCCAGGGAGGTCTCCGCCTGCTCCGCCAGCAGGGTCCGCAGCCGTTGCCGCCCGAACGGCAGCCCCTTGGGGCCCCCGCCCTGGTCCAGGAAGCCGTCCGTGGCCAGATAGAAGGTATCGCCCGCCTCCACCGCCACGTCGTGCTCCGTGAAGCGGTGCCCCGGGTCGGCGGCCCGGTAGCCGAGCCCGGTGCGGTCCCCCGCCCATTCCTCGATTTCGCCGGCCCGGGCCCGGTACAGGGAGAGCCGGGTGGCCGCGAAGCGGAGCGTGTCCGCTCCCGGCTCCCAGCGGCACAGCGCCATCTCCAGGCCGTTGTCCGAGCCGCGCGTATCGGCCCCGTCCGATTCAGGGTTGAGCATGTCCCGCAGCTCCCGGTTGAGGCTGGCCAGGATGGGCCCGGGACTGCGCAGTCCACCCCGGTCCACCGCGTGGTTGAAGGCGGAATGGGCGGCCATGACGGTGACCGCGCCGGGCACCCCGTGTCCGGTGCAGTCCATCACGCCGACCAGCAATCCGTCGCCTGCCTGCCGGATCACGTAGAGGTCGCCGCCCACCCGGTCGCGGGGCAGCCACAGGGCGAAGTGCTCCAGCGGCAGCCCCTCCAGGGACCCGGGTCCGGGCAGCAGCGCCTCCTGGATGCGCCGGGCGCTGCTGATGCTTTCCAGGAGCATGCGATTGGTGCGACCCAGTGCGGTGTTGGCCTCCTGGAGGTCCGCGGTGCGCTCACGGACCCGCTCCTCCAGGGAGCCCGTGTATTCCTGCACGGTGCGCGCCATGTTGTTGAAGGTGTGGGCCAGGGTGCCCAGCTCGTCGCGGCGGTCCTCCGGCAGCTGGGTGTCGTATTCGCCCCGGGCAACCCCTTCCGCGGCGCGGGCGAGCCCCGCCACCGGCTGCAGCAGGAAGCGGTTGAACAGGAGGCCGAGCAGGGCCAGGGCGAGCAGCAGGGCCACCACGAGCACCCCCGCCACCGCCAGGAACTCCGGCCAGCCCAGCACCGCCTGGGGGTCTAGGCTGGCCAGGGTGAACCAGTCCAGCTCGGGCAGGTAGGCGAGCGCCGCCAGCCGGGGACGCCCGTCCAGCGTCAAGGGAAAGGTGGCCAGCCGCTGCTCGCCGGTCCGGAGCCGTTCCATGTGCCGCCGGACGGCAGGCCGCTGTCCGTCCGGTATGTGTCCCCACAGGGCGGTCCGGCCCGCGCCCGTGCCGGTGACCTGGGCATTCAGGGCGATATTGTCCACGTTCTCATGGCCCTGGATGGCGCCCTTGCGGTTGAGGAGGATGGCCTGCAGGCCGGGTTCCTCGGTCTGCACGAACTGCCGCACGAAGTGGCTGATGTCCACGCCGGTGCCCGCCACCCCCAGCCGGGCGTCGCCGTCCCGCATGATGACGTTGAACCAGACCTTGGTCTCCCGCAGCTCCCGGTTGAAATCCACGTTCAGGTGGTAGGGAGCCTCCCCTTCCAGGGCGTCGAAGAACCAGCTGTCCTTGGGGTCGCTGCGGCTCAGGGTCTGGGTTATCCGCGGCGGCGCTTCGTCCCCGCCCTCCGGCCCCTTGAAGTAGTAGTGGCCGGAATCCGCCAGGACCACGAAGTAGGAATCGCCGGAGAACAGGTCGCGGAGGGAGGCCAGCTCGTCGAGCGCCGCCGCCCGGGCGGCCGGGTCCTCCTCCGCACGGGCCCAGCGCTGCACGGGCGGGGAATCGGCCAGGCGCCGGGCCAGGGTCAGCTCCCGCTGCATGAAGCCCTCCACCCGCGCCTTGTGGCCCAGTACGTAGCGCTCGGCCACGGAGTAGCCGAGCTTCTCGGCGATGTTGCCGCCCACCACGTAGAGCGAGCCCAGGCTCACCGCGCCGATGAGCAGGGACACCAGGGCAACCACCGCCAGGCTCCGGCCCCGGATGCCGAGTCCGGCGATCCGCCCTTGCCCGGAAGGCAACGCCGTTTCCGTCCGTTTCCCCATGTATTCCCCGCCCGCTCCGCGAATTCGCGCCTGGCGCGCCCCGCGAGTAGCGTAAGGGGGAAGCGGCTCCGGGTCGAGCGCCGCGGCATTTACGGATGCGATCCGGGAACGTCGGGGAATGGCCCAAGGGGGGCGCGGCTGTGTTACTGCTGGAAGGACAAGCCAAGCCGCACCTACCGGAGGAGGCCTCCATGTCGGAAGAGCGGAACGAATCCGCCGAGAACCTGGCGGCGCTGCGGCAGGAGCTCGCCGCCCAGCGGGCCGTGCTGGCGAGCCTGGCCACGCACCTGATCCTCACCGCCGACAACAAGCATTCCATGCTCGAGCAGGTGTTCACCGAGGCCCTCGATAACGTGGAGCGCTCGGTGCCGCACACGGATACGGACCGGGAAGCCATTCTCGACAAGGTGCACGAGCTGGCGGACCTGGTGCAGCACGGGGAGTAAGGGGCCGGAGCGACTCGCGGAGCCGGGGGCCGCTCCCACGATCCAGCTTCCATGCCGATGAAGGATTCCAGCGGGCTCGCGGGCTACTGGCCGATCCTGCTTTCCGGCTCACAAGGGCCTCTGTGGGAGCGGCCTCCGGCCGCGACCGCGATCAGCCCTGGCGCCTCATCGGGCCTCGAGCCTATGCCATGGCTTTTTTCGGGGCCGGGAGGCCCCTCCTACAGGGCGCCATTGCCCACCGGCCCCTTTATGGGAGCGCCCTATCCGTACCGACCTCCGAGCAGGGTGGCGTTGCCGCCCACGGCGGCGATGTTGTCGGTAACGGTCTTTTCGTGGAGGAAGCGGGTCAGGTAGTGGGGGCCGCCGGCCTTGGGACCGGTGCCGGAGAGCCCCCGGCCGCCGAAGGGCTGGACCCCCACCACGGAGCCGATGATGTCGCGGTTGATGTAGACGTTGCCGGCATTGGCCCGCTCGGCCACGTAGCGGGCGGTCTCCTCCACGCGGGAATGCACGCCCAGGGTCAGGCCGTAGCCGGTGCCGTTTATGGCGGCGATGACGCGGTCCAGCTCTCCGGCACGGTAGCGGACCACGTGGAGTATGGGGCCGAACACCTCGCCGGGCAGGGCCTCGAGCTCGGGCAGCTCGTAGATGCGGGGCCCGAAGAAGCTGCCGGGCGGCGCCCCGGGGAGCGGATCGGTCCAGGCCACCAGCCGCGCCTCGGCATCCAACCGCCGGGCGTGCTCCGCCAGCTCGGCGCGGGCGTTTTCGTCGATCACCGGCCCCAGATCCGTATCCAGCCGGGCGGGGTCGCCTACCCGGAGCTCCGCGGTGGCCCCGGCGATGGCCGCCAGCATGGCATCGGCCACCTCCTCCTGCAGGAACAGCACCCGCAGCGCCGAGCAGCGCTGGCCCGCGCTGTTGAAGGCGGAGCGCACCACGTCCCTGGCCACCTGCTCCGGCAGGGCGGAGCTGTCCGCGATCAGGGCGTTGACCCCGCCGGTCTCGGCGATCAAGGGCACCAGCGGCCCGTCGCGCTCGGCCAGGGCGTGCTGGATGTGCCGCGCCGTTCCGGTGCCGCCGGTGAGGGCCACTCCGGCCAGGCGCGGATCGCCGAGAATGGCCGGACCCAGCGCGCCGCTCGGCCCGGGCAGGAACTGCAGGGCGCTGTCGGGCACGCCTGCCTCCGCCAGCAGCTCGATGATGCGCATGGCGGTCAGGGGCGTGGCCCGCGCCGGCTTGGCCACCACCGTATTGCCCGCCACCAGGGCGGCGGCGATCTGCCCGGTGAAGATGGCGGCGGGGAAGTTCCAGGGGCTGATGCACAGGAATGCGCCGCGGCCCTCCGCCCGCAGCGCGTTGCGCTCGCCGGTGGGGCCCGGAAGGGGCCGCTCGGCGAGCTGATCGCGCGCCATGGCGGCGTAGTAGCGGCAGAAATCGGCGGCCTCGCGCACCTCGGCCAGGGCATCGGGCACGGTGCGGCCGCCCTCCCGGATGATGCGCGCCATGAGTCCGGCTCGCTCGGTCTCGATCCGGTCCGCCGCCCGCTCCAGTATCGAGGCCCGCTCCTCCACCGGCGTGCGGCACCAGGCCGGGAAGGCCTCGGCGGCCCCGGCCATGGCGGCCGTGGCCTGCTCCGCGCCCGCCTCGGCCACCGTGCCGGCGGTGATGCGATGGTCCGCGGGGGCGGTGACCGCGTGCTCGGAGCCCGGAAGCCGACGGCCGTCGATGCGCGGCGTCGCCCGCCAGGGCGCTCCGGCCCAGGCCGTCCGGAGGGTGCCGTCCAGCTGCGCCAGCACGTCCGGATCGTCGCGCGGCAGGCCGGCGGAGTTGGCGCGGTCGGGATAGATATCGCGGGGCAGTGGCAGCGCCGGTCCCTCCGTGTCGCCCGAGCGCCAGGTCTCCACCGGGTCCGCGAGCAGCGCTTCCGGCTCGGCCCGCTTGTCGGCGATGCGGTTGATGAAGGAGGAATTGGCGCCGTTCTCCAGGAGGCGGCGCACCAGGTAGGGCAGCAGCTCGCGGTGGCCCCCCACCGGTGCGTAGACCCGGCACGGCAGGCCCCAACCGTCCACCACCGTGTCGTACAGCCCGGCACCCATGCCGTGGAGGCGCTGGAATTCGTAGTCGGCCTCCGCGCCCATGAGCTCGTAGACCGCGGCGATGGTGTGGGCGTTGTGGGTGGCGAACTGCGGGAAGACGCGCCCGCCCAGCTCGGCCAGCCGCCGGGCGCAGGCCAGGTAGGAGATGTCGGTGTGGGTCTTGCGGGTGAACACCGGATAGTCGCTGAGCCCCTCCTGCTGGGCGCGCTTGATCTCCGTGTCCCAGTAGGCGCCCTTCACCAGCCGCACCGGGATGCGCGCGCCGCGCCGCCCGGCCTGCTCACCCACCCAGTCGAGCACCGGCAGGGCGCGCTTCTGGTAAGCCTGCACCGCCAGGCCCACCCCCTCCCAGTCCGCCAGCTCGGGATCGCGGAAGGCGGCCTCCAGCACGTCCAGAGAGGGCTCCAGGCGCTCCGCCTCCTCGGCGTCCACGGTCACCGGTATGCCTGCAGTGCGGGCACGGTAGAGCAGGTCCAGGAGCCGGGGCGTCAGCTCCTCGCGCACTCGCAGGCTCTGGGAGCGCTCGAAGCGGGGATGGAGGGCGGAGAGCTTGATGGAGATGCCCGGCCGGGCCAGCAGGGGCTGCCCGGCCTCCGTCGCCATGCCGGCGGCGTAGGCGGCGCGCCGATAGGCCGATATGTAGGCCTGGGCGTCCGTCTCGCTCACCGCCGCCTCGCCGAGCATGTCGAAGGAATGGCGGTAGCGCCGGTTCTCGCCGGTGCGGGCGCGCTGCAGGGCCTCGCCAATGTGGCGGCCCATGACGAACTGCCGGGCCAGGAGGTGCATGGCCTGCTTGAGGGCGCTGCGGACCACGGGCTCGCTGCTGCGGCCCAGGATGGGTCCGAGCAGGCCGCTCGGGCGGCTGTCGAGGCCCGGGCTCAGGCCGACCAGGCGCCCGGTGAGCATGAGCCCCCAGGTGGAGGCGTTTACCAGCAGGGAGGCGCTGTGGCCCAGGTGGCGGTCCCAGTCGGCGCTGCCGAGCTTGTCGTGGATGAGGCGGTCGGCGGTTTCGGTGTCGGGGATGCGCAGCAGCCCCTCCGCCAGGCACATGAGCAGCACCCCCTCCTGGCTGGAGAGGTCGTACTCGTGCAGGAAGCTGTCCAGCGGATTGGGGCGCTCCCGGATGCGCTCCACGAGGGTGGCGCCGCGCTCCCGGATGCGCTGCCGCGCCGGTTCGTCGAAGGCGGCGAGCTCCGCCAGCGTCTCCACGGCGGGCCCTTCGGGGGGCAGGTGGGCGGCGGTCACCGCCCGGCGGGCGGCGTCGCGCTCGGGCAGGGAAAGGCCGAGGATGGTGGGCATGGCCGCTCCTGTGGATGCTCCTCGCACCCAGCGTGGGCCGATGGGCCGGGCCTGGCAACGGGGCGCGGCGCCGGGGAGCTTGACCCGGTTACCCGGCCATTCCACTTTGGAGGAAAGCCCCCGCACCCCGCCGGGCGATCCGCGCGGGCCTTCCCCGCCCGCTTCCCCGGCGGGCCGTGCCGCACCCCATGAGGAGGGAGCGTCATGCCGGACTATTCCCCCTACGCGACGACCGTGGTCGGTGCCTACAGCGTGCCGCGCTGGTACGAGGCCCTGGAGATCGAGGTGGAGCGCGGTGAGCTGGATCGGGCGGACATGGAGAACGCCCAGTTCGTCGCCAGCCAAGCGGCCATTCTCGACCACGACACGGCGGGCATCGACATTCTCACCGGCGGCGAGATGCACCGGCGCACCAACAATCGCCACGCGCCGCCCAACGCCATGCTCAATTTCTTCTGGAACAAGCTGCCCGGCTTCTCGAAGGAGACCCGGCCCAAGCCCATCACCGAGCAGGATCCCAACGTCACCCATCCGGCGGCGGTGTGCACCGGTCCCATCGGCGACGCGGACCTCGGCCTGGTGGACGAGTATCGCATGGTCTCGCGGTTCGCCCGCGGCGCGGTGAAGGTCACCATGACCGGGCCGCACATGCTGGCCAAGGTGGCCATCGACGAGCACTACGGCGACCTGGCAGCGATGATGCAGGACATCGCCAAGGTGATTAACCGCAACCTGAAGGACCTGGAGGCGGCGGGCTGCCGGTACGCGCAGATCGACGAGCCGCTGTTCGCCATTGCCGACGACGCCGAGGTGGACGCCGCCGTCGATGCCATCAACCTGGCGGTGGACGGTCTTTCCAGCATGTCGGTGATGGGCCACATCTGCCAGGGCAACTATGCGGTTGGCGAGGACTACGACGGCCAGATCGGCCACCGCTACTTCACCGGCCGCTATCCCGCGGACCGCATCAGCCGGATCAACTACGACGCCCTGCTGGTGGAGCACGACATGGTGGACGCCTACGAGGGCCTGCTCGGCGACAAGCGGCTGGCGGTGGGCGCCGTGGACGTCCAGGACTTCGACGTGGAATCCCCGGAGACCATCGTCGAGCGCATCCAGCGGCATTCGTGGCTGGCGCCGGAGCAGACCCTGATCACCAGTACCTGCGGGATGAACCACCTGCCCCGGGACGTGGCCTTCGGCAAGCTGGAGGCCATGGTGGGCGCCAAGCGCATCCTCGGCGGCGAGGCTCGCCACCGGCGCGCAAGCTGACGACCGCCGGGCATCCTGAAACCCACCCGAGCCACAGGAGCGCTGCCTTGGATACCCAGGCCCTCTGGTCCGCCGTCTTCTCCGACGAAACCGGTCCCCATTCCGGCGGGGTGATCCTGCTACAGCACGGCCACCTGCACGGGGGCGACAACAACTACCACTACCAGGGAAGCTACCGGGAGGAAGGCGGCAACATCACGCTCACCTTCTCCGCCACCCACTTCCACGGCGGACGCAACCACATCGCCGGGAATCGCGACGCGTTCACCCTGCACGTTTCCGGCCCCCTGGCCGAACGGGCCATGGAGCTCTGCGGCGAGCTGGAGGAGGATTCCGCCAAGAAGGTGACGGTGCGTCTACAGCGGGTGGCGGAGCTGCCCGTGCCCGGGCCGTCCACGGTCTAGCCCCCGCCCCGGCTTGCGGTTCAGCGGGGTACGGGTTGTATGGGCGGCTGCAAGGGGCCAGGGCCGCGGGTGCCGGTGCGCTCCAGCATGCCCTCCGGCCGGGCCGGCCGGCAGCAGGTTCGGCAGTCCTCCGTGGAGCGCGGCAGCTGATCCGCCCAGAATCCCAGCCGCTCCACCCGCTCCCGGGCGGCCTGGACATCCGGGGCCTGCTCCGCCAGGCGGCGGAGGTGCGCCAGGTGGGCGCGGGCGGTATCCGTCCAGTGGCGGCAGGCTTCCTGGTCGGCGCGGTGGCCGCCGTGCAGCGGGCAGGGATGGCCGCTGGCGGCCGCTAGATCCCGCTGGACCAGGGTGCTGCGCACGGCCTGGATGCTTTGGGTCCAGTGCTGCGGGCTCCAGGGCATGCGGACCTCCAAATGGATTTCGGCGCCCCGGCGGGGTGCGCCGTCCTCCGGGCGGATGAATTCTTCATTTTCCGCCCGGCTCCGGCTTACGCAATTAGGGTGTTTCCTGTAGTCGGATGGGTGCCCCCCGGTAATCGGGGGCGGCGCCGAAACGGGAGACGGGTCGGCGTGTCCGGGATCGGTCCGGGGCGGAGGGGGAAGACCCCGTGGGGGACCTCCGGCGGCGGAGGTCCCCGGGAGGATTCGCGGGCGGGCCTCGGGCCCGTCCGCCGTCAGCGGAAGTGCTTCTGCAGCTGGCCCAGCAGGGCCTGGTAGATGGGGTTGCAGAACTGGGCCACGCCGCCGCCGCTCCATTCCCAGCTGGAGGTCCAGAGCACGAGGCTCTCGCCGGTGTCGGTGATGGGCAGGACCTGGACCGTGGCGATGTAGCCCTGGACGTTGTCCTTGGAGACCGCGTCCGGACCGTCGTCGATGCTGTAGCGCAGGGTCCGGGCGTGGTCATCCAGCCCCACCAGGGTTTCTTGGAAGGTGCCGTTGAGGATGCGCTTGGCACCAATCTGGGTGCCGGGCAGGCCACCCTGGGGCTCGCACTGCTCGATCACCTCCGGGGCCCAGGACATATCGAGGAAATCCCGCAGGACGTTCCACACCTCGTCGGCTGAGGCTTGTACCACCACTGAATTGTGACAGCTCATAGCAGACTCCTCCCTATTGGCAAGGTTGCCGAAATTTCGCCCGTATCCATCGGGCATTCCCACCATATACGAACCGGTACCGGCACCGGATTTATCCGGGGGTCGCCGGCCCGGCTTCCTTGCTACGGTGGAAGAAAGCGTCCCCAATTTCCGGGAGGCATCACCATGACGCAAATCGCCGAAATCCTGATGACCGAGTTCGTCACCCACGACGTCAAGCGCTTCATTGTCAGCAGGCCGGAGGGCCTTCAGTACGAGCCCGGGCAGGGGGTGGCACTGTCCGTCAACGAGCCGGGCTGGGAGGAAGAGGAACGGCCCTTCACCCCCACCAGCCTGCGGGATGACCGGGTCCTGGAGTTCACCATAAAGCGTTATCCGGGCCACCAGGGGGTCACCGAGAAGCTCCATTCCCTGCAGCCCGGCGCGCAGCTCCTGATCTCGGAGGCCTTCGGCACCCTCACCTACCAGGGCGGCGGCTGGTTCATCGCCGGAGGCGCGGGCATCACGCCCATGATGGCCATGCTGCGGACCCTGGCCGCGGAGGGCCGGCTCAACGGCCACGGCCTGATCTTCGCCAACAAGACCCCGGCGGATATCATCTGCGAGCGGGAGTTCCAGCACTATCTGGGGGACAACTGCATCTACATCTGCGACCGGGCGGCCGGTACCGATTACGCCGAGGGTCACATCACCAAGGACTTCCTGACCAACCACATCGAGCACTTCGACCAGCACTTCTATACCTGTGGCCCGCCCAAGTTCGATAAGGCGGTGAACGCTGCTCTGGAGGAGCTGGGCGCCTCGCCGGAGACCCTGGTGTTCGAGCGGTAGCCGCGACGGCGGCCCCGGTAAAACGTGCCGTCGCCGGGGCCGCTCCCGCCCCGGTTATGGGCTGAAGCGGAGTCCGCCCAGCAGGTGCACGGCCTTGCGGGGTACCCGCATGGAGCCGCCCGCCCCCTCCACGTCGGCCACGCTCAGCGAGGCCTTGGCCTCCAAGCTGATCGCCACCCCGCCCCCGAGCGGAAACAGTTTCTGGATGGCCGCCTGCCCGGTCACCCCGGAGAGCTGCTGCCCTTCCAGGGAGGTCCCCTCCAGAAAACCGGGCCGGCTCGGCACGTCCGTCCGGCCGTCGGCGCGGATGGTCGGATGGGCGAGTACCGCACCCACCCCGACCCGCGTGGTGAAGCCCTGCAACCGCCAGGCGCGATTGAGGAACAGGTGGTTGAAGCCGTGCGTGATGTCCAGGTGGTCGATGGCTGCCGGGGGTGCGCTGGCGAAGACCTTGTCGTGGATCAGCTCGAATTCCCAGCCGGCCCCGCCCTGGAAGCGTCCCAGGCGCATGGACCAGTAGTACGGGCGGGTCAGGCCCCGGGTCTCCGGTTCCAGGGTGAAGCGGGTGGTGCGGCCGTCCGCGTGCCGGAAGCGTAGCCGCTCCGAGGTGGCCCAGGCCTCGCCGAGCTGGGCGGTGAAGTGCCATTCCGCGCCACGGGACGGCGGGGCCGGCACGAGAAGCAGAAGGGCCAGGACGGCGGGTAGCGCTCTACAGGGCATGCTTGCTCCGGGTGCGGGCCTCAGAAGCGTCCGGAAATGCGCAGGCCGGTCCTGCGCTCCCCCACCACGGGAGCGATCCGCAGACCGTCGGCTCGGGGCTCGGTGAAGAGGTAGGTGAAGCCCACCGCGATGGCCGCTCCGGCAAGGGTGTCGTGCACGTAATGGGCGCCGGCGTGTACCCGGGAGTAGCCGACGAAGGTCGCCAGCGCGTAGGCCGGCGCGCCGAGGGTCCAACCGTACCGGCGCTGGATGAAGGAGGCCCCGGAAAAGGCCGCGGCCGTATGCCCACTGGGAAAGGAGTTGCGGGCTTCCGAATCCGGCCGCTTCTCGTCTATAGCGTATTTCAGGGTGTGCACCGTGAGCAAGGTGCTTCCCAGGGACCAGTAGAACTGCCGGCGCCCCGGGGCGTCGTGCTTGGCGTGGGTGGTGCCCCAGGCCGTAAAGGTCAGCCCCCACGCCGTAAGGGGCAGGGCGACCTGGGCGATGTCGCCCGTCCGCTCGATGTCGTTCGCCGTGCCGGTCCCGGGAAGGGCCAGGCCGGCGGCCAGCGCCAGCGTCGCCGGCAGGGTGGAACGGATCCGCTCGATCCGCGTCCGCGCGGAGCCGGACGGGGTCGTGTACGTATAAGTAAAAGGAATAGTTTGCCCCTCCCCCGAGGCGGGTCGCGCCGTTTCTCTCTTTCTAGGGGTTTTCCCTAATAACCCCTAGGGGAGCAGAGCATGAACCGGTTCCCGACCGGGTGCAAGGCGTTTCCCGGGGGCGAAACGGGAATGTCCGCTTTTCAGTGCTCTAGGGTTCTATTCCGTTTTGGATTGGGTGGCGGCGGAGCGCGGCGTTCGGTCGGAGGGCGGAGAGGATTTCAGGGCGTGGTTCGGTACGGAGGAAGAACGGGGCGGGATTAGGGGATTCCACGCGGTTGACCCGGAGCCGGAGGAGCGGGGAATGCTGGGAAGGGGCGGGGCCGCCCCGGTGGCCCGTTGCGCCCCGTACATTCTGAAGGATTGGAGAGGAGGCAAACATGACGGCATCCAAGCTGACGCGGCGCGGTTTTCTCCGCAACGCAGTGCTGACCACGGCGGTCCTGCCCGTTACCGCCGCCCTGACCAGCCGGCAGGCCTGGGCCCAGGAGAAGGTGCAGCCGTCCGAGCCGCAGGCGAAGTCGCTCAAATACACCCACGACGCCAGCACCGTGGAGGCGCCCCAGTACTCCGAGGGCCAGAAGTGTAGTAACTGTCAGTTCTATCAGGCTGGCCCCGATACGGAATGGGGGCCGTGCACCATCTTCGGAGGCCGCGAAGTCGCCGCCGAAGGCTGGTGCACCTCCTACGTGCCCAAGGCTTGAGGTGGCCGGTCCGGTACCCGGAGCCGGCCGAGGGCTAGCGCGGGACCGACCCCCGGCGGGTCGGTCTTTCTACGTGCCGGGGCCCGGGAAAGCGCGTCCCAGCCCGGCCGCGGTCTTCCGGGCGTGCTGCAGGGCGGCGTCGACCGTCTGGCTGTCCCCTTCCGTGGGCTCCATGAGGACGGTATGAACCGTTCGGATGCCCACGAAGCGCAACAGGTCCGCCAGCCAAGATGCCTGGTAGTCCAGGCCCTCGTAGGGCGAGCCCGGCCCGTAGCGGTCGCCCCGCGCGCAAACCAGATAGGCCGGACGGTCCCCCAGCAGGGGCCGGTGCGCCGTCTCCGGGTCGTAGTGGAACAGCAGTCCGGGCTGGGTGATCACGTCCAGATAGTGCTTCAGGGGATAGGGAACGCCGAAGCTCCACATGGGCACCGAGAACAGATAGCCGTCCGCCTCCCGGAACTGCCGGGCCAGGGCTTCCACCGGCGCCCAGGCCGCGGCCTGCTCCGCGGTCATGGCCTCGCCGGCCATCCAGCGGTCCTTGGCCGCCAGCACGGCGCCCTGCATGGGTGGAAGGTCCTGGCGCCACAGGTCCAGGGTATCCACATCGGCCTCCGGGTTTGCCTCCCTGAAGGCCTCCAGGAAGGCATCCGCGACGGCCAGGGAAAACGAGGATTCGCCCCGGGGCGAGGATTGGATGTGCAGCAGGCGCGTCATGGTCGACCTCCTCAGGGCGCGGCCACCCCGGAATGCCGGGGAAGGGTGCGCTCCAGCCTGGCCAGCAGGGCCTCGAAGGCCTCCGGGTCCTGGCCGGGGGCCAGGCAGATGCGGATGCGCACCCGTCCCGCAACCTCCATGGGGTGGATGCCGAAGGCGGCCAACGCCCGGGCGTCCTCTTCGCCGAGGGGGGCCGGACCGCCGTCCAGCAGGTAGTAGGGGAATAGCCGGGCTGCCAGGTGCTCGCCGAGCCGGTCGCGCAGGGCCGCGTCCCAGGGGCGCAGGGCCTCGAAGCGCGCCCCGAGGGTGCCGTCGGCGGCCAGCTCCAGGCTGGCCGTGGCGGCGGCGGCGAAGGCGGCGTTGCGGCTGCCCACCAGGGTGGTGTCCTCGCCGTAGGGCAGGTAGGCCCCCGGCGTTCGTACCAGCTCGTGCAGGCCAGGCCGGTACAGCAGGAGCCCGGTACCCACCGGCGCCTGACCGAGCTTGTGGAAGTCCATACCCAGCACGTCCACGTCCAGCCCCGCCAGGGTCTCCCCGCGCACCGCCGGTCCCAGCAGGCCGCCCACCGCCCCGTCCACGAAGACCAGCGTGGGGGCCGGCCGCTCCCGGAGCAGCCGGACCACCCCTTCCAGGTCGTCGGTTTCGGCGTGAATGGGGTTCACCCAGGTCAGGGCCGCCCAGAGGGGCGCGTCATCGGGCAGCCGCGCGAGCGCTTCGGCCACCCCGGCGGCGGTGAGCGGCGCCTGCGCCCGCATCATGCCGCCGTCGAGCCCCGCCACCTCGGCGGCCTTCAGGGTGGAAGCGTGGGCGTTGCGGGAGACGAGCACGTGGCGGATGCCCATTTTGCGGGCGGTCCAGGCGGCGAACAGCGCGGCCTCGCTGGCACCGCCGCAGACGTAGCCGAGCGTATCCTCCGGCAGGCCCACGAAGCGCGCGGCGTCGGCCACCAGGCGGCGCTCCAGGTCCCGGTAGGGATTCTCCAGCGGGCCCGGGGGCCGGCAGTGCATGCCGTAGCTGTTGACGTTGTCTTCCAGGGCCTCGGTGAAGCGCGCCATGACCCGGGGGTCGGGCGGGCTGTCGGGGAAGCCGAACCGCCGGGAAGGAGGCGCGCTCATGGCCGGGACGCCCGCCGGTCCCCCGCGGGGCGGCGGGCCGGTTTCTCGGGCTTATGCATGGTCCGGGTCGATTACCTTGTAGAGGGCCGAGTAGTCGGACTGGTCCAGCCCCTCCATCTCCGCCTTCTCCAGGAGGCGGCCGATGGTCTGCATGAGGGTGCCGTCGAGCCCATCCTTACGCGCCGCGTCCTCCATGAGGTAGACGTCCTTGAGCAGATGGGCCACCGGGAAGTTGGGATTGTCGAAGTGCCCTTCCAGCATGCGGTTCAGCTTCTTATCGAAGGTGGGCGCGTACAGGGCGCTGTCCCGCACCACTTCCATGAACTGCTCCACGTCCAGGCCCTCCCGGCGCACCAGGCCCAGGCTGAGGGCGAAGGAAGTGGTCAGCCCGGCGATGAGCTGATTCATGGCGAGCTTGAGCGCCGCCGCCTTGCCCACTTCGCCGATGTGGAGGGGCTTGGGGCCGAAGGCGTCGAGCAGCGGCGCCGCCTCCTCGAACTGGGCCTCCGTGCCGCCGAACATGAGGATCAGGCTGCCGCTCTTGGCCTCGGGGATGGAGCCCAGGACGGTGCACTCCATGAAGGTGCCGCCGGCGGCCTCCACCTGCTCCTGAAGCTGCCGGGCCTCGTGCGGGGCAATGGTGGCCATGTTGAGTACCTTGCGCCCCGCGAGCATGGGCCGGGCCTGGTTGTTGAGTAGCACGCTCTGCATGGCATCGGCGTTGGCGAGCATGGTGACCACCCAGTCGGCGTCCTCCAGGGCCTCGTGCGCATGGTCGGCCACCACGGCGCCTTCCTCCGCCAGGGCCCTGGTCTTCTCCGGGCTGCGGTTCCAGATGGTGACCCGATGGCCGCCCTCCAGGAGCCGGCGAGCCAGCGGCTCGCCCATGAGTCCGGTTCCGATCAGCGCGATATGCATGGGTCCTAATCCTCGTTGGTCGTTCCGGATTCCCGGGCGGCGACGTGTCCGCCCAAGGGGAAATGATCCCACGAATCCCAGCCCGCCCGCGACAACGCGGAAGCTCGCAGCCGCTCCGCCTTCCGCTTCCGGCGGGGGAATGCAATGCTGACCCCATCCCCCATTGCTCCGGGTCGTAGAGGTGGAAAATGACCCCCCATGTCCGAGCCAGGAAGGGCGCCATCGGCCTGTGGGTCGCGGTCTTCATCGGCATCCTGGTGCTGGTGGGCGCCGAGCTGACCACCTCCTATTTCCAGGCGGTGGCGCAGAGCACGCGCCACGCCCGCAACCTTGCCCATCTGCTCAGTGAGCGCCTATCCGGAACATTGCACGAGGCGGACCTGGTCCTGCGCGGTCTGGAAATGCGCCTGGAGCCCGCGCAGCTCGGCGGCGGCACCCTCCCGGAGGCCCAGAAGACGCGTCTGCGGGGTCTGCTCCGGCAGCAGGTGGAATTCCTGGCTTTCGCGCATTCCATGACCCTCTACGGTCCGGAAGGAGGGGTACGGCTCCGCGCGGGGGCGACGGACGAGGCGCTCCCGCTGGCGGACCCGGCGGGATTCGTGCAGGCCGGGGATACCGGAGCCGGGATGCTGCGCGACGCCAGCCGGGGCATGGAGGTGGTGCTGGTTCGCCGCATTCGCGCACCCGACGGCCGCGTGGTGGCATTCGCCGATTGCCGGATCCGGCCCGCCTATTTCCGCAGGAAGCTGGCGGAGCTGGGTCTGGATGGGAGCCAGAGCGTGGCGATCCTGGACGAGGCCCTGCACCTGGTGGCCCGTCGCCCTCCGGCGGCCGAGCAGCGTGGCGCCGCCCTCCGGAGCGCCCCGCTCGACACCCGTCTTTCCCGGGGCGAGGTGACCGGGCAGCTCCGGGCCACCCTCCCCGTGAATGGCAAGCCCCGGAATTACGCCTTCCGGAAGGTGGAGGGCTACCCCTTCCTGGTGCTGGTGGGCGCTTCACCCATGGAGCTCCTGGGTCCGTGGGGGCTGAAGATCGCCACCTACCTGGGCGGGACCGCGCTCCTCGTGACGCTTCTGCTGCTGCTCATGCGCGGCCAGCTGCGCAACCTGCGCCTTGCCCGGGAGGTGCAGACCCGTCTGGTGGCCCTGGAGGCCGCCGATGACATGGTCATGATCACCGGACCGGACGGCACCATCGAGTACGTGAATCCCTCCTTCGAGCAGACCACCGGCTACTCCGAACGGGAGGTCCGGGGGCGCTATCCCTCCTTCCTGAAGAGTCCGGAGCAGGACGAGGCGGTCTACGAGGAGCTCTGGCGGCGCATCCGGGCCGGGAAGTCCTGGAAGGGGGAGCTGGTGAACCGGCGCAAGGACGGTCGGCCGTTCACCGGGGAGCAGACCATCGCTCCGGTCAAGGATGAAGGGGGCGCGATCATCCGCTTCGTGGCAGTAATGCGGGATATCACCGAGCGCAAGCACATGGAGCGCCAGCTGGAGCACCGGGCCACCCACGATCCCCTCACCGGCGCCTACAACCGCCTCAAGTTCCAGGAGCTCCTGGAGCAGGAACGGGAAAAGGCGGAGCGTTACGGACGCTCCTTTTCGGTGATCCTGTTGGATATCGACCACTTCAAGCGGGTCAACGACGTGCACGGGCACCCCGTGGGGGACCTGGTGCTGGAGGGGGTCACCGGGGTACTGGAGGAGCGCCTGCGCGCCAGCGACGTGCTCGCCCGCTGGGGCGGGGAGGAGTTCATCGTCCTTCTGCCCGAGACGGCCCTCCCCAACGCCCGCAAGGTAGCGGAGGATCTGCGCATCTCCCTGGAGGCCGCCTCCATGCCGGAAGCACCGCCGGTTACGGCGAGCTTCGGTGTGGCCGAGCTGAAAGGTGGGGAGGCGGGGCAGGAGCTGCTGCGCCGCGTGGATTCGGCCCTTTACCGCGCCAAGGAGGCGGGCCGCAACCGGGTGCGCGAGGCCCCTGGCCAGAGTCCGTCGTGAAGGCGGTCGAGCCGGACCTTCATGACTGGTCCCGCCTGCTTTTCCACTACCCTCCAGCGCCTGGACGCCGTCCTGTCAAATCGTTTTACACCGTCTCTTCGGCGGTTCGCCGGTATCCCTCGATTGTTGTCCCCGGTGTCCCAAGCAGCAGATGGGAGGAAAAGGGATAATGGTGTAGAAAAAACTTACACCGCCGCGGAACCGTGCGCGTATTTCTGTCGTATTTATTTCTAAAATATGGAGATTATCTATGGTACGGAGCTTGCTGGGATGTCCTTGAAATCCATTGTTTCCGCTGTCTCAGCGGTAAAAAAAAGGAGAACCCTATGAATATCGAATCTTCTTTTGTCCGCCATGGGCTGCGTGCCGTCGGAACCTTCGGAATGGCCGGTATCCCGGCCCTTGCCTCTGCATCCGCGGCGATCGAGGAGCCCATCGATCTACCGACCCCCAGCGTTCTCGCCCTGGCCATTGCGGGCGGCGCCGCGGCGGGGTACGCCACTTACAGGAATCGCAAGAAGTAGCGAAAGCGGGGGCAGGCCTTGGAAACCGTAATCCGGATGAGCCAAGGTTCCTGGTCCTGGATGGTCCTGGCCGGCGTTTTCGCCGGCCTGGTTGCGGCAGAGGTCCTCTGGCCCAGACGCCAGGGGCCTCTGTCCCGTTTCGTGCGCTGGACAAGCAACGGTGTCCTGTTCTTGGTCAACGGTCACCTACAGTCCCTGCTCGGGGTGCTGGGGGCCGGGTCCATGGCCCTGCTGGCCGAGCAGGAGGGCTGGGGGCTGTTCCAGCTGGTCCAGGCGCCCGCCTGGCTGGCCATTCCACTGTGCGTGGCAGCCGCTGACCTCTTGTTCTATGCCCGCCACCGGCTTCTACATGCTTTCCCGCTCCTGTGGCGCATCCACCAGGTTCACCATGACGATAGTGCGATGGACGCCAGCACCGGGTTTCGCTTCCATCCCCTGGAGGCGGTGCTGGAACTGCTGACCTCGGCGGGTGTGGTGCTGCTGCTCGGAATGCCGGTCGTCGGTGTGGCCGTCATCCAGCTGCTGGCGTTGGTGGTCAACCTTTTTCAGCACACCAACGTGCGGCTGCCGGGGCGGCTCGACCACTGCTTGCGCTACCTGGTGGTTACTCCGGACATGCACCGCGTCCACCATTCGGTGGTGCGTGCCGAGGCGGACAGTAACTACGGGGTGGTCTTCCCCTGGTGGGACTACCTGTTCGGCTCCTACCGGGCTCGGCCCGCTGCGGGGCACGCGGCCATGACCGTGGGTGTGCGGGGGCGGGAGGATCCCGGTGATCTGGCCCTGTTTGGACTGCTCCTGGCGCCGTTCCGGAGGCTTGGCTAATCCTGCTTTTCCCTTCCCGCTAAGCTTGGTTTAAAGAACCGGAATGGCTCTGCGATAGTGGTACAGGCAACCGCGATCCATGCGGGGCCGCTCGGCACTCGCGGACCGATCCGGGAAAGGGTGCCGTAGTCCAGGGGCTGCATGCCAGGGCTGGGGCCACTTCCAGAGGTCTCTCCCGTCAGAAAGGCCGGGGCGATGCAGTCGAGTCTGAAAGCCGGTCTCCATTTCGGTCTGACTTCCGGGGTGATCACCACCCTGGGTCTGGTGGTGGGCCTGCACGCGGGCACGCGCTCCCAGCTGGCGGTGATCGGCGGGATCCTCACCATCGCGGTGGCGGACGCCCTTTCCGACGCCATGGGGGTGCATGTGTCCCGGGAGGCGGAGGAAATCTACCTCGACCGGGAGCTCTGGTTGGCCACGGGGGCCACCTTCGGCGCCAAGCTGGTGATCGCCCTCACCTTCCTGGTGCCGGTGGTGCTCCTGCCGCTGCCCTGGTCCATCCTGGTCAGCGTGGTTTGGGGGCTGGGCCTGATCACCGGGCTGAGCTACCTCATCGCCCGCTCCCGCCGGGTGGCGCCCGCCCGGGTGGTCCTGGAGCACCTGCTCCTGGCCTTGCTGGTGGTGGGGATCGCGTACGCCCTCGGGCTCTGGGTAGCCCGGTATTTCGGCATGCCGTAAGCGGGAGGAGCGCGCCTTGGGAAGCGATCTGGGAATCGGCCTGCGCTTCGGTCTTAACTCCGGGGTGCTCACCACCCTGGGCCTGGTGGTGGGCCTGCACGCGGGCACCGCCTCTCTGCTGGCCGTTGTCGGCGGGATCCTCGCCATCGCGGTGGCGGATGCCCTGTCGGAGGCCCTGGGCATGCGCATGTCCATGGAGGCGCAGACGGAGGACGGCTCCCCGAGACAGCCGTGGGCGGCCGCCGGCGGCGTATTCGCCGCCAAGTTCGCCATGGCGGCCTCCTTCCTCTTCCCCGTGCTCTTCCTGCCACCGCGCGCCGCCGTTCTGGCGAGCGTGGTCTGGGGGCTCGGCCTGCTCGCGGGGCTGAGCTACCTGACCGCCCGGAGCCGGCGAGTACCGGCGGCTCCGGCGGTACTGCAGCATCTCGCCCTGGCCGCCGGCGTGGTCGGGGCCACCAACCTCCTGGGGCGCTGGACGCCCACCCTCCTCAAAGTCCTCTAAAGCGTACTGATCCGGCCCTGCCGTAGAGCAATTTCCCGGTCCGGAAGCCGAAGCCCGGGCTTGTCCTTTCCGGACCGAGTACTGTCGGGCCAGAAGGCCTGTCCGTCCCGGCTATCCATTGAATGAAAATGATATTGATTACCATTTAAATATTGGGTATTTTGCTCCTCCGGTGGTCCGTAAAAGCGCGAAAGGAGGAGCGGGCATGCGGGAATCGGGAGTACTGAGCCGGATCATGGCAGGCGTCCTCGCGGCTGCCACCCTGATCATCGCCGGGTGCGGCGGTGGGGGCGGCGGTTCGTCGTCGGGCGGGACGGGATACACGGTCAGCGGCGTGGTGACCGATCCGCCCGTGGAAGGGGCGGCCGTCCGTCTGGAGGATGCGGACGGGGACGTGCTAACCCTGATCGAGCGTACGGACGCGCGAGGACGCTTCAGCTTCAGTCTCGACGGCCCGCCCCCTTCCGGTGCGCGGATCGTGGCCCGCGGCGGGGTGGACACGGTGACCGGGCAGGACTTCCAGGGACTGGAGCTGTCCGCGCCCTATGACGCCGATAGCGGCAAGAGCCACGTAACCCCGCTGACCACGCTGGTGGAGCGGCGCATGCAGAAGCGGGGCGCATCGCTGCAGGACGCCCGGAGCCGGGTTGCCGACCTGCTGGACCTTGATCCGGCCGCGGTCACCGCGGATCCGGCGGGCGACGCATCCGCGCAGCGGGCCAGCATGCTGGCCGCCGAGCTGCTGGTGGCCCTGCGTGGATCGGAGGAGCCCTTGGCGCGCGCCGCGGAGGCCCTGGAGGGCAGCTCCGGCCAGTTCGATCAGGCGGCGGCCGCCCTGTCGGGCGATTCGGACCTTTCCTCGCGGATCCGGGAACGTCTGGAAGGCGTCGAACGCCGGGCCGAGGCCTTGATGGATAGGCCCGCGGGCTCCGGAGCCTCCGCCCAGGAGATCATCGCCGCCCTCGGGCAGATCAATATCCGGGACGGCCTTCGGACCTATCTGGAGGACCAGGGACTGACCCCCGATGACGACCAAGTGGCCACCCTCGCGGAGGCCATCTGGCAGGGCGCGGGCGGGACCGCCGCCCCGGCCGGCAGCCCGGCGCTGCTCAACTCGATCCGCTACATCCTGGACCAGCACGGCATCGCCGCGGCGGACCTGGCCACTTCCGGCCAATCCCTGCCCACCGGTGCCGTCGCCGCGGACTCGGTGCTGCCGAGCCTCATGGCCTCGCGGGTGATCGACCACACCATTCCGCTGGCTTCCGGCGAGGCCCTGGGCACCGACAACCAGGTCCGCCTGGACTACTTCTTCCGGTCCGACGTTTCGCCGTACTACCGGACCGAGCAGCTCATCAGCGACGTCTACGACGATGGCGCGCGCGACCCGGTCTACGTGAACGTGGCCGCCGGCCTGGCCGGTGCCGGCCTTCTTGAGCAGGCCGAGCTGGTGCTGCAGGCCAACATCTTCCAGCCTCCGCAGCGAGCCGAGGCCATGCGGCAAGTGGGCAACGCGCAGCACGCCATTGGCGATACCGAGACGGCCCACTCTTACTGGAAGGATGCGCTGCGCACTTACGAGGACTATTTCGATAGCGCTCGGGGCGACGTGGAGAACATGACCAGCGATGACGCCAAGTTCTTCCAGAATCTGCGGAGTAGCTTCAGGCGTGGCGGCTACGACGAGGATGCCGATCGGGCCATGGAGCTGGTGCGCTCCTTCATCGATGCCAACGGAGGCTCCTACACCACCGCCTATGGCCGGCTTACCACCGCCGCCCGGGACGCCGCCGAGGACGCCGTGGCGGCCATCGAGGAACAGGGCCCGGACAATGGCAGGCAGGAACAGGCCGAAAGCGCCCTCGACCTGTTCGGAGACGCGGTATACGGGCTCGGCACTACGGGAGTGGCATGCAACCTGCGCTCGATGCATCTGGTCGACTACGCCGATCTGGCCTTGCAGTTAGCGGACCAGACTGCGGCAAGCGAAGCGGTTACCGATTACGAGTCCCTGGCGACGGGAGCTACCGGTGACTGCTCCGGTTTCGCTGTCGGCCGGGCCGGGGACATGGCCTCCGTCTATGGCCGCCTGGGGCTGGTCTCCGAGTTCAACGATCTGGTGGACAATTATGTGGAGCCGGCGGACGCGGATGACGCCGCCGAGGCCCGCGCCCGGTTGGCCGTCTACGAAGCCCTGGACATGGCCCGCAATGGCAACGTCTCGGCGGCGATCACCACCGTTGAGGACGCCCAGGAGAACATCCAGGCCCAGATCGAGTACCTGACCACCGTGGGCTCCGGTGGCGGCCGCGGTGGGCGACCCTACCTCGCCCGGCTCCTGTGGCAAGAGGGCGAAAAATCCGCCGCCCGGCAGGTAGCCGACGCCGCTTGGGGCCTGGCCGTCTCCGATGGCTATGCCCAGGAGGCCAGCGATGCTCCCGGGACTTTCGTGGGGCAGGGCTGCCGCAAGGTGGCGCGGCTCTACGAGTGGCTGGAGCAGCCCGAAAAGGCAAAGAGCCGCGCACGGGCCTGCGCTGACCGGGCCCAGGAGGTTTTCGCCGGGTCTACCACCGACAACCAGGCGAAAACGGCCGAGCAGCTCGGCTATCTCCACCTTTGGGTGGGGTTGACGGACGAGGCCCTCGCCTTTTCTGACAGCCTCTACGGGGTTGGCTCCTACCTTGCCGAGGCCGAGGAACGAGTGAAGAACCGGCGGCGAGTGGCCGAGCTGCGCAGCAGTGCCGGGGAGACCGCGCGGGCAATGCAAGCCCTGAAGGAAGCGGTGGCGAAGCACCTGCCGCGAGTCGCCAGCACCAGCGGCGACGACGAGGCCCTCGTCGATGCGCTGTACCAAGCCCGGTGGACCGCGCGTGCCTATCTGGACATTGTCACCGACGTCCGCGAGCGGGTCACCGAGAACGGCATGGCCTCCCAACAGCAGCAGGATTGGGTGGACGAGGCGCGCGGCCGCGTATCCGCCCTGTTGACCGACGGCGGAAATCTGTCGGGCTGGGCGGGCGCCCGGGCCTTCCTGGATGCCTTGAACGATCCGGAAGAGCGCGCCGACACGGGCTCTTTGGTGGTGGGGCTCCTGGCCGCCGCCCGCGACTACGACAATGCCGAGGAGCTCGCCCGTGCCGCTGAGCAGGATCCGGTGCGCAATGCTCGCCTCGTCAAGATCGCCGAGGGCCTGGGCGGCCAGACGATCGATATGGACGGCATCGTTGGCGTAGAGGGCTGGGACGACTTCCCCGGCACCAACGTGGCCCACTACGACCACGACGGCGACGGCGAGCCGGATTTCTTCAGCAAGCAGAGCACGTCGAGCGAGCGGGCCTCCTCCGCGCTGCGGCTGGACACCGACATCGACGGCGACGGCGATCCGGACACGTCCGACCGGACGCCCTACTGCGATACCTGCCAGACGTAACCGGGCGCAAAGCCCGCTCGGAGCACGCGGGGCAAACCCTTGCCCCGCCCCCGGCTCCGCGACGGCTCCACAGCGGCGATATCGCAAGGCACTTCCGCATTCCCCAGGGACGCCAATCCGCTGATGAACATCCCACCGATCGATGGATCGCCGGCCTCGTTGCGCCTCCTTACGCCCTTGTGGCCCGTGCTGGTGGCCGTGCTCTTTGCACCCGCCGCGGAAGCGGAGGAGGCTTCCAGCGGCTCCGGCCCGGAGTCCACGCAGCTGGAGGACATCGACGTCCGGCCACAGGCGTCGACGCCCCTGTCCGGTGACGACACGGGCGCCGGGGGCTACAGCTTCGACCGGGAATACCTGGAGCGCTTCGGCGGCCTCGACGGCAGCCTGGATGGCGTGCTGCGCATGGTGCCCGGTCTGCAGTTCGGGGAGGAGGCCCGGAGCGCCGATTCGGCGTCCGATCTCCGGCCCGAGTCCATCTCCATCTCGGGCGGGCGCTACTATCAAAATCAGTTCCTGCTCGACGGCATGAGCATCAGCAACCAGCTGGACCCGGCCGCGGATAACTCCAGCGCCATCAACGACGTGCCGGGGCACGAGCAGTCCCAGTTCATCGACAGCTCGCTGCTCGGCGAGGTGCGCGTTTTCGATGCCAACGTGCCGGCGGCGTACGGCGGTTTCACGGGCGGCGTGGTGGAGATGGAGACCCGGCGTGCCGGACCGGAGCCGGAGGCGAGCCTCTCCTACAGCACCACGCGCAGCGACTGGGTGGACTACCGGGTCTATACGGAGGACTGGGACGGCGGTGGGCGGCCGCCGGAGGCGCCCGATACGCCCACCTACCGGCGCGACCGCGTGGCGCTCAGCTATGCCGCGCCGGTGGGCGAGGCCTCCGGGGTGGTGCTGGGCCTGAACCGCGCCATGTCGCGCGAGCCGGTGGTCTCCCTGGGGGAGACGCGCACCCAGCGCCAGCTCAACCACAACGCCATGGCCAAGCTCACCACCCCGGTGGGCATGGACGGCCTGCTGGACGTGAGCGCCACCTACGCGCCCTTCCGCAGTGAGCGGCTCACCAAGGACGCCCGCGAAAGCGCCTACACCATTACCGGCGGCGGCTACGGACTGAGCGCCACGCTGGACTACATCGGCGACCGCCTGGACCACGAGTGGGAGCTCGGCGCCAACTACAGCGAGAACAGCCGCTCGGCGCCCAAGGACTTCTTCAACTGGGCCAACACCCGCAGCCGCGACTGGGGCCGCCGGGCGGATGTGGGCAAGAGCCGCGAGGGCGGCTTCGGGGACCTGGACAAGTATCAGGCCAGCGTCACGGGCCAGTGGCGCGCCGATACCGGAAAACACTGGGTGGGTCCGGTGGGCCTCCGGCACAGATTCGGCGCCAAGCTCAGCCACCGGCGCTACCGGTTCCGCCGTGAGGAGACCCTCTACATCTACCAGGACGCGGTGGTGAATAGCGCGGTCCAGTGCCGCGGCAACGACTACGACTGCGTCCAGGAGGAGCAGTACTTCTCGGGCCGCAACGTCTACCAGGCCGACGACGTCTCCGTGGCCCTGAACAAGGGAGCGTTATTCGGCGAGGCCACCTTCTCCTACAAGCGCCTGACCACCACCCTGGGTCTGCGCTACTCCTACGACGACTTCCTGCAGAACCACAACCTCGCCTATCGCTCCCGGGCCACCCTGGACCTCTTCGGCGATCGCGGCACGGTCCTGCGCGCCGGGCTCAACCGCTACTACGGCGCCGCCCTGCTCACCTACAAGCTGCGCGAGGCCCGTAAGCCCTACTACCGGCAGTACCGGGGCACCGAGCAGAACGTGGTGGGCGAGTGGCAACGGGATGCCGGCCAGGGCAGCTACCGGTACGTATTCGACGGGCTGAATACCCCCTACAGCGACGAGCGCATGCTCGGCCTGGAGCAGGACCTGTTCGGTGGGCGGTTTCGTCTACAGCTGGTGGAGCGCCGCAACCGGGACGAATTCGCCCGCACCACCACCCCGACCCGGCCCGACGGCTACCGCTATTACCTGATGAGCAATAAGGGCAGCAGCCGCTACCGCGGCATCTCCGTGGGCTGGTACGCGGAGCTCGGCTCCACCCTGGTGAACCTTCACGCCAGCTACTCGAAGACGGAGACCAGCAACGCCGACTACGAGGATCCGGTGGACGACACCAGCCCCAGCGATCACGTCTATTACGACGGCAAGCGCATCCGCTACGGAAAGCTGGACGTGCTGCGGAAGGATTTCGCCCGTCCCTGGGTGGCCAACCTGGCCCTGACGCAGCCCATCGGCGAGCGGCTGACGGCCAGCCTGAGCACGCGCTACCGGGGGCGCTACACCAACATCGTCAGCACCGGCGAGACGCGGCGCGGTGAGCAGGTGGACAACGGCAGCGGCGGAACCACCTACGAGCAGCTGGAGGTCTACGAGCAGACCACCCGTCCTGCCACCTTTATCAGCGACCTCAAGGTGACCTACGAGCAGCCCATCGTCGGCAGCCACACGGTCACGCTCCAGGCCCAGATCAAGAACCTCTTCAACCAGCGGACCCACACCGTTGCCGAAGGACAATCGGGCGTCGAGATGGGCCGGTACTACTGGCTGAGCGCCCGTTACGGGTTCTAGCCGGATCGTTGCACGCCGGTGGGAGGGCTTTCCGATCCCCTTGAGCTTAGGGGCTTTCTCCCGAGGCGGGGGGTGCCATAATGCCGGGTCCGGCAAACGTCTATCCGATACGAGGCAGGAACATCGTGACCCTGGCCGAGCTCAAGTACATTGTCGCCCTGGCCCGCCACCGGCACTTCGGCCGGGCCGCGGAGGCGGCCTTCGTCAGCCAGCCCACGCTGAGCGTGGCGGTGAAGAAGCTGGAGGATTCCCTCGGCGTCACGCTCTTCGAGCGCGGCACCCGGGAGGTTACGCCGACCCCCATCGGCGACCGCATCGTGGCCCGCGCCCAGCGGGTGCTGGAGGGGGTGGACGAGATCGCCGACCTGGCGCGGGCGGCCCAGGATCCCCTGGCGGAGCCGCTCCGCATGGGTGCCATCTACACCGTGGGTCCCTATCTGCTGCCCCACCTGGTGCCGCGCATCCACGAGCAGGCCCCGGACATGCCGCTGGTGGTGGAGGAAGGCTACACGGAGGGGCTCACCGAGCGCCTCCGCAACGGCGAGCTAGATCTCCTATTCATCTCCCTGCCCTTCGAGGTGCCCGGCGTGGTGACCCGCGCCCTCTACGAGGAGCCGTTCAAGGTGGTGGTCCAGGCCGCCCATCCCTGGAGCCGGCGCGAGACGGTGAACCGGGAGGAGCTGGGCGAGGAGACGGTGCTGCTGCTTGACGACGGTCACTGCTTCCGCGACCAGGTCCTGGCAAGCTGCCCGGAATGCCGTCCGGAGAAGGGGCAGCCGGAGGGCATGCGGCGGACCATCGAGAGCAGCTCCCTGGAGACCATCCGCTACATGGTGGCCAGCGGCCTCGGCGTCACGGTGATGCCCTGTACCGCGGTGGGGGGCGAGCTGTTCTCCCAGCGTCTGTTGGCCCAGAAGCGCTTCTCCTCCGGCGCGCCGACCCGCCAGGTGGCCCTGGCCTGGCGGGAAAGCTTTCCGCGGCCGGAGGCGGTGACCACCGTGGCCGAAGCCGTGCAGGGCTGCCCGCTGAGCTGCGTGCGATTTCTTGATAGCTAGTAGCTATAGCTTTTATTGCATTAATTCATTTTTGTAATCCCCGGCCCTTGGCTAGGATGATCCTTGCATTCGGGCCACGGCCCGATCCCCAAACGAGCCCGCAAGCGAATCGCATAAGAAACGAGGTAAACGGAAATGGCCGACAAGCGAGAAGGACAGCGTGTACCCCAGGTGACCTTCAAGACCCGGCAGCAGGGCGACTGGGTGGATGTTTCCTCCAGCGAAGTCTTCGACGGCAAGACGGTGGTGGTCTTCGCCCTGCCCGGGGCGTTCACGCCCACCTGCTCGGGATCCCACGTGCCGCGCTTCAACGAGCTGGCCCCGTCGTTCCGGGCCAACGGCGTGGACGACATCGTATGCCTCTCGGTGAACGACGCCTTCGTCATGAACGCCTGGAAGGAAGACCAGGGCGCCGATGAGATCACCTTCCTCCCCGACGGCAACGGCGAGTTCACCCGGGGCATGGACATGATGGTGGACAAGGACGACCTCGGCTTCGGGCCGCGCTCCTGGCGCTATGCCATGGTGGTGCGCGACGGCGTGATCGAGAAGATGTTCGTGGAGCCGGACGTGCCCGGCGACCCCTACGAGGTCTCCGACGCCGACACGGTGCTCGACTACCTCAATCCCGAGGCCGAACGGCCCACCGTGGTGACCCTGTTCACCAAGCCGGGCTGCCCGTACTGCGCCCGGGCCAAGGCCGACCTCGAGAAGCACGGCGTGGACTACGAGGAGGTGGAGCTGAGCCGGGAGGTCACCATCCGCTCGGTGCGCGCCATCTGCGGGGCGGAGACCGTGCCCCAGGCCTTCGTGAGCGGCGAGCGCATCGGCGGCTCCGAGGCCATCGCCGAGTGGCTGGAGAAGCGGAAAGCCGCCTGAGCGGCATCCGGCCCGGAAAGGAAGCCCCGGGGCAGGTCCCCGGGGCTTTTCTCGTCTTGACCGCCGTCGGTCTAGGCGATGGAGCGGATGAGGCCCCCTTCCACGCGCAGCGGGGCACCGGAAGTCCCCGATGCCTGGGGTGAGCAGGCGTAGACGATCATGCTCGCCACCTCCGCCACGTCCAGAGGTCGTCCGATCAGGCTGTCGGGCCGCTTCTCCCGCACGAATTCCCGGCCCACCTCCTCGACGCTCTCGCCCGTCTCGCCGGCCTGCCGCTCGAAAAACTCCCGCAGGCTCTCCGAAAGCGTCGGTCCCGGCAGCACGGAATTGACCGTCACCCCGGTACCGCGGACGCGCTCGGCCAGGCCGCGCGCGATGCTGAGCTGGGCCGTCTTGGTCATGGCGTAGGGGATCATGTCCTCGGGAATGTGCAGGGCCGACTCGCTGGATACGAAGACCACCCGGCCCCAGCCGGCCTCGGTCATGCCTCCGAGGTAGGCCCGGGTCAGCCGCACCCCGCTCATGACGTTGACCTCGAAGTATTGCTGCCACTCCTCGTCGCTGTACTCCTCGAAGGGCTTGAAGCCGAACATGCCGAGATTGTTGACCAGGATGTCGGCGCGCGGCTCGGCTTCGGTGAGCGCCCGCACTCCCTCGGTGGTGGCGAGATCCGCCGCCACGCCCGTGGCGGCGGCTTCGGGGCGATGCTCGCGCAGCGCAGACAAAGCCGCGTCCACCCGGGACTGGGTGCGTCCGGTGACGACGACCCGGGCTCCGGAATCGGCAAGCCCCTCGGCGACCGCGAAGCCGATGCCGGCGGTGGAGCCGCTGACGATGGCGGTCTTTCCGGACAGGTCGATCTCCATGGTGGCCCTCCTGAAAAATGTCGTAACTCTTCGGGGAAAATTCAGGGAGACGTAGGCGGGTGGCATCCGACCTATCGGGATTGGACCCCTCGGGTAGGGCCCCGTTTCCGCGGACAGGCCGGAGCCCAGCGGCCTCGCCGATAGTGTCCGGTCGGTAGTCGGGTCGGCGGCGGTTTCGAAGTCGATGTAAGCGGCGCCCGCCTCCCCGCCGGCTCATTCCTCCCCGTAGTTCAGCACCGAGAGGAAGCGGATCGGCACCTCCAGGAGGGCCTCCGGGCCGTGGGCTACCTCGCCCTCGAAGGTCAGGCTGTCGCCGGGGCCCACCTCGAACAGCTCGTTGCCCACCCGGTAGACCATTCGCCCCTCCAGGAAGTGCAGGAACTCGGTGCCCGGGTGGGAGAAGGTCGGGAACACCTCGCTGGCATCGTCCAGGGTCACCAGGAAGGGCTCGAAATTCTGCCGGGGACCGCGCCGGTGGGCGAGCAGCCGGTAGGTGTGGCCCTTGTCCGTGCCCCGCCCCACCACCTCCATGCCCTCGTCGGCGCGCACCAGCTGCGCCGCCGAACCGGTCTGGTCGTAGTCGGTGAACAGCCGCGACAGCGGCAGGCCGATGGCCTCGCAGAGGCGGCTCAGGGTATCCAGGCTGGTGGAGACCTGGGCATTCTCGATCTTGCTCACCATGCCCTGGCTGATGCCGGTTATGCGGGCCACGTCGGCGATCTTCAGGCCCTGGCCGCGCCGCTCCTGGCGGATCCGGGTGCCAATGTAGGCCTCCAGCTCCAGCCGGGAGCGCCCCGTTGTTCCCTGAATAAGCCCCTCGTCCACGTCCTTCCCCTCTGTTGGCTCCGTCATGGTGCGCCGTGGCCGGACTCTGCACCGTCCCGGTGCCCGAGCTCCGGGGTGGCGGTGCTCCGCTTAGAAGAGCGGCCAGCCGCCCCGGGGCGGGTCGGAACGGAATTAACCCAACAAAACAGTATCTTGAGTACTGCTGTTCAAGTCTTCCTCCGGGATATCCCCGGGTTGGCAAGCCGTTTGCTTTCCTGAAGGTAAACAAAGTTTCCCATCAGGAAAACCGGATGCCCACAGCCAACCCGATTCCAATCCTACCGGAGGAAAGCCCCCATGCCCTGGCGGCTGCTTAAGCGGGGTCTGGTGGGGGGGCGCGAGCCCCGCTTCTTCCCGGAGGAGCGGCCGCTCAAGTCCCGCTACGACGTGGTGATCATCGGCGGCGGCGGGCACGGGCTGGCCTGCGCCTACTACCTGGCCAAGGAGCACGGCATCACCGACGTGGCCGTGCTGGAGCAGGGGTATCTCGGCGGCGGCAACACGGGGCGCAACACCACCATCGTGCGCTCCAATTACCTGACGCCCGAAGGGGTGCGGTTCTACGACACCAGCCGGCGCCTGTTCGAGGACCTCTCCGGCGAGCTGGACATCAACCTGTTCTACTCCACCCGGGGCCACTACACCCTCGCCCATTCCGACGGCGCCCTACGCACCATGCGCTGGCGGGCGGAGGTGAACAAGCACCACGGCGTCGACAGCCGGGTGGTGGACCGGACGGCCATCGCCGCCGACGTGCCCTTTCTGGACCTGGACTGCGGCGGCCGGAGCCCGGTGCAGGGTGCCCTCTACCATGCCCCCGGCGCGGTGGCCCGCCACGACGCGGTGGCCTGGGGCTTCGGCCGCGGCGCGGCCAACCGGGGCGTGGAACTCCATCAGCAGACCCGGGTCACCGGGATCCGTACCGAGGGTGGCCGGGTGGCCGGGGTTTCCACCAGCCGGGGCGACCTCGAATGCGGGGCGGTGGTGTCCGCGGCGGCCGGCTCCACGCCGCGCATCACCGACATGGTGGGCCTGCCCACGCCCGTCCGCGTCTTTCCCCTACAGGCCTGCGTGAGCGAGCCGGTGAAGCCCTTCCTGGACACCATCGTCGTTTCCGGAAGCCTGCACGTGTACGTGAGCCAGTCGTCCCGGGGCGAGCTGGTGATGGGCTCCGCCGTGGACCCGGCGGTACTCCACTCGACGCGCTCCTCCTTCGAGTTCGTGGAGGGGCTGGCCGACCGGCTGCTCGACCTCTTCCCCTTCGCCGCGCGCCTGCGGCTCATGCGCCAGTGGGCGGGCATGGCCGACATGACACCGGATTTCGCCCCGGTCATGGGCACCACGCCCGTGGCGGGCTTCTACCTGGACGGCGGCTGGGGCACCTGGGGCTTCAAGGCCACACCGGCGAGCGGCATGACCATGGCCTGGACCGTTGCCAACGGACGCAATCACGAGCTCATCGAGCCCTTCCGCCTCTCCCGCTTCGACGATCTGCGCCTGGTGGGCGAGCGCGGCGCGGCCTCGGTGGGGCACTAGGAGGCTGCCATGAGATTGATCGAAGTCTTCGGCCTCGGCAAGCGGCCGGCGAGCGAGCTCGATTACGGCGGCGAGGCGCGGCCGCCTTCCGGGGAAACCGAGACGGGGTCCATTGGTACCAGGGTATTCCCCGGCAGCGGCGGTCCCGGCGTCCGCAGGGAGTGGTGGTTCCACCGTCCCACTGGGCGGTGGCTGGTCTTCGAGCGGGATACCGGCACGGACCGGTTCCTGCGCCAGATCCCCCTCGCGGAGGTGCGGCGCCATGCTCCGGCTTAGCAGGAAGCCCCGCGAGTGGCTGGACCGGACGCGGACCGTGCGCTTCACCCTGGAGGGGCGCACCTACCGGGCCCACCCCGGCGATACCGTCACCTCCGCCCTGTGGGCCAACGGCGTGCGGGTGCTCGGGCGAAGCTTCAAGTACCACCGCCCGCGTGGCGTGCTTTCCGCGGCCAACCACGACGTCAACGCCCTCTATCAGAACGCCGGGGCCACCCATATCCGCGCCGACGTGACCCCCGTGCGTGAGGGAATGGTCCTGGAGCCGGTGAACGTCGGCGGCAGCCTGGCCAGCGACCGCAACCGGATCCTCGACCGGCTGGGCCGGTTCCTGCCGGTGGGCTTCTACTACAAGTCCCTGCACCGGCCCAAGTGGCTGTTCCCGTTCTGGGAGCGGCTGATCCGCGGTAAGGCGGGACTGGGCGAGGTGGATACGGGCTGGCCGGCGGACCGTGCCCCCAAGGCCCACGCCTTCTGCGAGGTGCTGGTGGTGGGCGCCGGGCCAGCCGGGCTGGCCGCCGCCCTCCATGCGGGGGATGCAGGGGCGGAGGTGCTGCTGGTGGACGAGAATCCCCACGTCGGCGGCAGCCTGGATTACGAGTGGGTGGGCACCACCGTGGCCGACCGCGAGCGGGCGCGGCTCGTGGAGCGGGTGAGCGCGCATCCGCGGGTCACGGTGCGGACCTCCAGCGTGGCCCTTGGCCATTACGCCGATCATCAGGTCCCGGTGGCCGGCCCGGAGGGCATCAGCAAGGTCCGGGCGGAGGCGGTGGTGCTGGCCACCGGCGTGCTGGAGCAGCCCGCGGTGTTCCGCAACAACGACCTGCCCGGGGTCATGCTGGCCTCCGGCGGCATGCTGCTCCTGCACCGGTTCGGGGTGGCGCCCGGCCTGCGGCCGGTACTGCTGGTGGCTAATGCCGAGGGCTACCGCGCCGCCCTGGCCTTGATCGCCGCCGGCCTGCCCCCGGAGGCGGTGCTCGACTGGCGGGTATGCGGCGAGCCGGAACGGGGGCTGCCCAAGACCCTTCAGAACTTCGGCGTGGAGGTGCGGGAGGGCTGGACGGTCCGCGAAGCTCACGGCAGGGAGGCGCTTGCCGGCGTCACCGCCGTCCCCGCGAACCGTGCCGGGGCCCCGGGCGCGCGCCAGGGGGTCCGGATCGACTGCGACGCCCTGCTCATGAGCGTGGGCTGGGCGCCCGCCGGCCACCTGCTCTATCAGGCGGGCGGTACCTTCTCCTACGACCACAGCCTCCACCAGCCGGTCCCCCATCGGACCCCGCACGGCGTCTATCCCGCCGGACGGCTCAACGGCGTGTTCGTCCTGTCGGAGCAGCTGGCGGATGGCCGCCACGCGGCGGAGCGGGCCCTGGCGGCGCGAACCGGGGCACCCGACCCGGGCGTCTCCCCGTACCGGGCGGCGGAGCCGCATTCCCACCCCTGGCCCATCGTGCCCCATCGCCGAGGCCGCGACTTCGTGGATTTCGACGAGGACCTCCAGTTGAAGGACCTGGAGCAGGCGGCCGCCGAGGGTTTCGACAACATCGAGCTGCTCAAGCGCTTCTCCACCGTGGGCATGGGGCCGAGCCAGGGCAAGCACGCCAACATGAACGCCATCCGCATCCTGGCCCGTTGGCGCGGCCAGGGAATCGACGAGACGGGGACCACCACCGCCCGCCCCGTTTACCACCCGGTGCCCCTCGGCCACGTCGCCGGACGGCGGCTGCGGCCGTGGTGCACCGGCCCCTTCCAGGCGTTCCACGAGGCGCAGGGGGCCGCCTTCATGGAGGCGGGACCCTGGCTGCGCCCGGATTTCTACGGTCCCCGGAAGGCCGAGGCGGTGGCCGCCGAGGTGGCGGCGGTTCGCCAAGGCGTGGGCCTCATGGACCTCTCCCCCCTGGGCAAGATCGAGGTGCTCGGCCCGGATGCGGCCCGCTTGCTGGAAAGCGCCTACACCTCGCGCCTCGCCGACCTGCGGTCGGGACGCAGCCGCTACGCGGTGCTCACGGACGAGACCGGGGTGGTGCTGGATGACGGCGTCGTGGGCCGGCTGGCCGCGGATCGTTTCTACGTCACCGCCACCACCAGCCACGCCGAGGCCACCACCAAGCTGCTGCTGCGCCACGCGGCGGAGCGCGGCCTGGACGCGCACGTGGTGCCCCGCACCGGCCAGCTGGCCGCCCTGAGCGTGGCCGGTCCCGGCAGCCGCGAGCTGCTGCAGCCCTTCACCGACCTCCCCCTGCACGAGCCGGATTTTCCCCGCCAGGGGATCGCCGAGGCCCGGGTGGCGGGGCATGCCGCCCACCTTCTGCGCTCGGGATTCGTGGGCGAGGTGGCCTTCGAGGTCCACTTGGCGCCCGAGGCCGCCCGGACGGTCTGGATGGCGCTGTGGCGCGCCGGGGGGGAGGCGGGCGGCATCCGGGCCTTCGGCGTCCAGGCCCAGCGGGTGCTGCGCCTGGAGAAGGGACATCTGCTCGTGGGCCAGGACACGGACGGGCTCACCACCCCCTTCGAGGCGGGCCTGGGCGGCCTGGTCCACCTGGACAAGCCCGCCTTCACGGGCCGGGAGAGCCTGGCGCTGCTGAAGGAGCGCCGGGAGCGCCGGCTGGTGGGCTTCACCCTGCCGCCCGACGCGCCGCTTCCCGAGGAATGCCATCTGGTGATCGTGGACGGTGCCATCGCCGGCCGCGTCACCAGCATCGCTTTCAGCCCCACCCTCGGCCACCCCATCGGCCTGGCCATGGTGGATGCCGAGCTCGCCGACAGCGGGGCGCCCCTCCCCATCCGCCTGGATGACGGCGGCTTGGTGACCGCCCGCCCCGCCCCGAAAACCTTTTACGACCCCCAGGGCCGCTGCCTGGGGGCCCACGCCGAGGAGGCCTGCTGATGTCCGAAGAGCTCGCGGCACCGCTGGTGCTGGAATCCCTTCCCCACGCCGCGCTGCGCGAAGTGGTTGGTCCGGGCGCCGAACGGGTCCTGCGCATGGCGGGCTGGCCGCAACCGGACGCCGAGCTCACCGCCCTTTCCAACGAGCGCGGCCTGGTGGCGCGGACCGGCGTCAACGGCTACCTGCTGCTGCGCTGGGACGGCGAGGAGCCCGGCCTGGGCAAGGGCGCCTCGCCGCCCTGGGTGCTGACCCGGTCGGACCGGGCCCTGTGGCTGCTCGGCGACGATCCGGCCGGTGTGCTGCGCGAGGTCTGCGAGCACGACTTTCGCGGCTTCCCGCTCGACGGTTGGCTGATGACGGAGGTGGCGGGTGTTGCCGCCTGGTGCGCCCGGCCCCGGTCCCGCCCGGAGGGCCTGCTGCTCGGCTGCGACCCGTCCCACGGCGACTATTTCCGGAACACCCTGCAGGGCGTGATCGACGACCGGAACGGCTCCGGCGCCCTACCCGCTGACCCCTAGGAGGTGGACCATGCTGTCCGATGAGCTGCAAAGCTTTCTCACCGACAACGATATCGAGTACGTCCTCGCCCAGTTCGTGGATATCCACGGCGTGGCCAAGACCAAGGCCGTTCCCGCCCAGTGCCTGGAGACCATCCTGGAGGACGGCGCCGGCTTCGCCGGGTTCGCCGTCTGGGGCCTGGGACTGGAGCCGCACGACCCCGATTTCATGGCCGTGGGCGATCCCGCGACGCTGACCCGGGTGCCCTGGCAGCCGGGCTACGCCCGCATCGCCTGTACCGGCCACGTCAACGGCGCGCCCCATGCCTGCGACTCCCGCTTCGTCCTGCAGCAGCAGCTCGCCCGGCTGGCGGAGCGCGGCTGGCACCTGAATACCGGGGTGGAGCCGGAGTTCGCCCTGCTGAAGCGGGACGAGTCGGGGAGGCTGCGGCCCGTGGACGAGAGCGACGACCTCACCAAGCCCTGCTACGACTACAAGGGCCTGTCGCGGTCGCGGGTCTTCCTGGAGCGCCTGGTGGGCAATCTCCGGGAGGTGGGCTTCGATGTCTACCAGATCGACCACGAGGACGCCAACGGCCAGTTCGAGATCAACTACACCTACAGCGACGCCCTCACCTCCGCCGACCGCTTCACCTTCCTGCGCATGGGGGCGGGGGAGATTGCCGAGGACCTGGGCATGATCTGCTCCTTCATGCCCAAGCCGGACGGCAGCCGCACGGGCAGCGGCATGCACTTCCACCTCTCCGTGGAGGACGGGTCGGGCGCCGACCTGTTCCACGACGACGGCGACCCGCAGGGCATGGGGCTGTCCGAGACGGCCTACCACTTCCTCGGCGGCCTGCTGGCCCACGCCCCCGCTCTGTGCGCCTTCGCCGCCCCCACCGTGAACTCCTACAAGCGGCTGGTGGTGGACGGCTCCGCCTCGGGGGCCACCTGGGCGCCGGCCTACATCACCTACGGCGACAACAACCGCTCGGCCATGGTGCGGGTGCCCTACGGGCGCCTGGAATTCCGGCTGCCCGATTCCGGCTGCAACCCCTACCTGGTCACCGCCGCCCTCATCGCCGCCGGCCTGGACGGTGTGGAGCGGCACCTGGATCCCGGCCCCGCCCAGAACGTCAACCTGTTCACGCTGAGCCCGGAGGAGCGCCGGGCCCAGGGCATCGAGCTGCTGCCCCAAAACCTCAACGAGGCGTTGGCGGCGCTGGAGGCGGACCCGCTGTTCGCCGAGCGGCTGGGCGACGGCATCGTCAACGAATTCCTCCGGGTCAAGGGCGCGGAGTGGACCGAATACAGCCGCCACGTGAGCGACTGGGAGCTGGCCCACTACGCCGAGTTCTTCTAGGCCCGGAGCGCGAAAGGAGCGAGACGCATGTGTGGAATTGCCGGCCTTTTCCTGAAGAACCGGGCGCTGGAGCCGGAGCTGGGGGCCCTGTACACCCCCATGCTCACGGCCATGACGGGGCGGGGTCCCGACAGCGCGGGCTTCGCCGTCTACGGCGACGAGGTGCCGGAGGACTGGGTGAAGCTCACCCTGCAGCATGCGGACCCGGATTTCCCCTGGGAGGAGATCGCCGAAGGGCTGGAGCGGGACCTGGATGTCCCGGTGAAGTGGTTCCGCAACGCCGACGTGGCGGTGCTGAAGACCGGCGCCGGGGAGGCGGCGGTGCGGTCCTGGCTGGAGGATCGGCAGCCCGGGATCGAGGTCATGAGCGTCGGCCGCGGCATCGAGATCCTCAAGGGGGTGGGCCTTCCCGGGGAGATCGCCGAGCGCTACGGCCTGGCCCGCATGCAGGGCAGCCACGTGGTGGGCCATACCCGCATGGCCACCGAGAGCGCCGTGGACCTGGCCGGGAGCCATCCCTTCTCCACGGGGCGGGACCTGTGCCTGGTGCACAACGGCTCCCTCTCCAATCACAACCGTCTGCGGGATTCCCTGGAGCGCCGGGGGCTGTCCTTCGCCACCTACAACGATTCCGAGGTGGCCGCCGGCTACCTCACCTGGCGGCTCGCGGAGGGGGCGGACCTCCAGGAGGCCCTGGAAACGGCCCTCACCGACCTGGACGGGTTCTACACCTTCACGGTGGGCACCCGGGACGGCTTCGCCGTACTCCGCGACCCCATCGCCTGCAAGCCCGCGGTGCTCGCCGAGACCGGGGACTACGTGGCCATGGCCTCGGAATACCAGGCCCTGGCGCACCTGCCGGGCATCGAGGCCGGCGAGGTCTGGGAGCCGGAACCGGGGCGGGTTTATGCCTGGCACCGCTAGCGGAACAGCAGAGGAGAAGGCAATGAAGACCATTAGTCTGGCGGAGACCCCGGTGCGCGAGCTGAATCGCCAGCTCCAGGAGCAGGCCGCCCATTTCCGGGAGCCCGATTGGCGGATCACCGATCCCGGCGGCCGGCACGCCCTGGCCGTGGGCCTCGACGCTCCCCTGAACGTCACCATCGACGGCCACGTGGGCTACTACTGCGCCGGCATGAACCAGCAGGCGCACGTCACCATCAACGGCATGGCCGGCGTGGGCGTGGCCGAGAACATGATGTCGGGTAGCGTTCGGGTGCGCGGCAACGCCTCGCAGTCCGCCGGCGCCACCGCCCACGGCGGGCTCCTGGTGGTGGAGGGGGATGCCTCCGCCCGCTGCGGCATCGCCATGAAGGGCGTGGACATCGTGGTGGGTGGCAGCGTCGGCCATCTGAGCGCCTTCATGGGTCAGGCCGGCCGCCTGGTGGTATGCGGCGACGCCGGCGAGGCGCTGGGCGACTCGCTCTACGAGGTGGACATCTACGTGCGCGGGTCCGTGCGGTCGCTGGGTGCCGACTGCGAGGAGAAGTCCATGGGCCCGGAGCACCGGGCCGCCCTGGCAGAGCTGCTGGAGGCGGCCGGCATGGATCACGATCCGGCCGGATTCCGCCGTTACGGCTCCGCCCGCGCACTCTACAACTTCCGGGTGGACAACGCCTTCGCCGGCTACGGCGAGGAGGAAATCGAATCATGAGCGAGCAGCACAAGCGGCCCGGCATGCGGGAGTCGGCGAGCTTCGACCGCGACGTCATCGCCGAGATCCAGCGCGCCGCCGATACGGGCATCTACGACATCCGGGGCTTCGGCGCCAAGCGCGCCGTGCCGCACTTCGATGACCTGCTGTTCCTGGGGGCCAGCATGTCGCGCTATCCCCTGGAGGGCTACCGGGAGCGCTGCGCCACGGACGTGACCCTCGGCACCCGCTATGCCTCCCAACCCCTGGAGCTGGACATCCCGGTGACCATCGCCGGCATGAGCTTCGGGTCCCTCTCCGCGCAGGCCAAGGAGGCCCTGGGACGGGGCGCCAGCGTCGTGGGCACCTCCACCACAACGGGGGACGGCGGCATGACCGCCGAGGAGCGCGGCCAGTCGGACAAGCTGGTCTACCAGTACCTGCCGTCGCGCTACGGCATGAATCCCGACGACCTGCGCAAGGCCGACGCCATCGAGGTGGTGCTCGGCCAGGGCGCCAAGCCCGGCGGCGGGGGCATGCTCATGGGCCAGAAGATCAGCGACCGCGTGGCGGAGATGCGCACCCTGCCGAAGGGTGTGGACCAGCGCAGCGCCTGCCGACATCCCGACTGGACCGGCCCCGACGACCTCGCCATCAAGATCGAGGAGCTGCGCGAGATCACCGGCGGCGAGAAGCCCATCTACATCAAGATCGGCGCCACCCGCACCTACTACGACGTGAAGCTGGCGGTGAAGGCGGGCGCCGACGTGGTGGTGCTCGACGGCATGCAGGGCGGTACGGCGGCCACCCAGGAGGTGTTCATCGAGCATGTGGGCATCCCGCTTCTGAGCGCCCTGCCCCAGGCGGTGCAGGCCCTGCAGGAGCTGGACATGCACCGCAAGGTGCAGCTCGTGGTTTCCGGGGGTATCCGCAGTGGCGCGGATGTGGCCAAGGCCATGGCCCTCGGCGCCGATGCGGTCTCCATCGGCACCGCCGCGCTCATCGCTTTGGGCTGCAACCATCCCCGCTGGGAGGCGGAGTACCGGACGCTGGGCACGGCGGCGGGCTTCTACGACGACTACCACGAGGGCCGGGACCCTGCCGGCATCAGCACTCAGGATCCGGCCCTGGCCCGGCGCCTGGATCCCGAGGCGGGCGGCCGCCGCCTGGCCAATTACCTCCGGGTGCTGACCATGGAGGCGCAGACGCTGGCCCGGGCGTGCGGCAAGTCCCATCTGCGCAATCTGGAGCCCCAGGACCTGGTGGCCCTCAATGTGGAGGCCGCCGCCATGGCGCGGGTGCCCCTGGCGGGTACGGGCTGGGTGCCCGGGGTCGGCGCGTAGGGACCCCCGTGCCTGTTGCACCAGATTGGGGCGGGCGGCCGAGCGCACCGCCCTGTAACGGGGAGCGGCAAGGAGGGCGGAAAGCCGGGAAAACGGCTAAACACTTTGATTTTTATGAGTTTATAAAAGTTGGTACGAGAATTTCATTAGGGACGGTGAATTCCTTTAATTCCGGGGCATGGTCCGGACCCGCAACCCAGGAGCAGTCCCCCATGAAACGTCTCGGTTCCAGGAGCACAAAGGCACGCCGGCGGCGGCCGTCCCGCAACCCTACAAACGGGGTAGTCGCCCCGGCAGGAGGTAAGAAACCATGGAAGGAATGATCGCGCAGTTGGCGTATGCGCTCGACACGTTCTATTTCCTGATGTCCACGGCGTTGGTCATGTGGATGGCGGCCGGTTTCGCCATGCTCGAGTCCGGGCTGGTGCGCAGCAAGAACACCGTGGAGATCCTGAACAAGAACATCCTGCTCTACGGCGTCGCCACCATCGTCTACGGGGTGATCGGCTACAACATCATGTACCCCGGGGATCCGGTGAGCAGCTGGCTGCCCGGTGCATCCCTGTTCCTCGGCGCGGATCACTCGGTGGACGCCGTGGTGGCTGGCGGCGAGGGCGCGCCCTACTACTCGGCCATGTCCGACTTCATCTTCCAGGCGGTGTTCGCCGCGGCCACCATGTCCATCGTTTCCGGCGCCGTGGCCGAGCGCATGAAGCTCTGGTCCTTCCTGGTGTTCGCCGTCTTCATGGTGGCCTTCATCTATCCGGTGGAGGGCTACTGGAAGTGGGGCGGCGGCTTCCTCGCCCAGCTCGGCTTCCAGGACTTCGCCGGCTCCGTGGTGGTGCACATGGCCGGGGCCGCCGCCGCACTCGCCGCGGTGCTGCTGATCGGGCCCCGCAAGGGCAAGTACGGGCCCAACGGTGAGGTGCGCGCCCTGCCCGGCGCCAACCTGCCGCTGTCGGCACTCGGCATGTTCATCCTGTGGATGGGCTGGTTCGGCTTCAACGGCGGCTCCGAGCTGAAGATCGCCAACGTGGAAGAGGCCAACGCCGTGGCCCGGATCTTCGTCAACACCAACGCCGCCGCGGCCGCGGGCATGGTGGTGGCGGCGCTCCTGAGCCGCCTGCGCTTCGGCAAGACCGACATCACCATGAGCATCAACGGCGCCCTGGGCGGCCTGGTGGCCATCACGGCCGAGCCCCTGCTGCCCTCCATGGGCCTGTCCCTGCTGGTCGGCGGCATCGGCGGCGTGGTGGTGTTCTTCTCGGTGCTGGCTCTGGACCGGGCACGGGTGGACGATCCGGTGGGCGCCATCTCCGTGCACGGCACCTGCGGCATCTGGGGCATCTTCGCGGTGCTGCTGACGCACCCCGACGCCACCTTCCTGGGCCAGCTCATCGGCACCGGCGCCACCTTCGCCTGGATGTTCGCCGCCTCCGCGGTGGTCCTGCTGGCCATCAAGGCGGTCATGGGCCTGCGCGTGAGCGACCAGGAGGAGCTGGAGGGCATGGATGTCCACGAATGCGGCATGCTCGGCTACCCCGAGTTCATGCCCGGAGCCGCCGCCTCCGAGCCGGAGGGCGAGGACCGGGACGGCGCGGTCAGCCGCCCCGTTGGCGGCGCCCAGCCGAGCCTGGGAGCTTCCTGAGGCGCCTTTCGGCGATCTTGCGTGGCAGTGCAGGGCGGCCCCCGTGGGCCGCCCGCTTTTTGTGCAGGCACGGGAGGAAAAAAGGATGAGCGGCGATGCGGAGCGGGTGCCCTGCCGGGTGCGGCCCGCGGAGGAGGCGGATCTGGAGGCCATGATCGGGCTCCTGCGGCAGCTCTTCGCCCTTGAGGTGGATTTCGGCGCCGATCCGGAGTGCCAGCGGCGGGGGCTGCGGAGCCTGCTGGCCAGGCCCGGCCAGGCCCGGGTCCTGGTGGCCGAGGGGGCGGGCGCGGTCCGGGGCATGTGCAGCGTGCAGTCCGTGGTCTCCACCGCCGAGGGCGGCCTGGTGGGCTGGCTGGAGGACCTGGTGGTGGCGGAAGGCTGGCGGGGCCGCGGTCTGGGGAGATGCCTGTTGCGGGCGGCTTGCGCCTGGGCGCGCCAGCAGGGACTGAGCCGCCTGCAGCTGGTGGCCGACCGCTCGAATGCGCCGGCCCGGGACTTCTACTGGCGGCAGGGGTGGGATTCCACGCAATTGGTTGTGCTCCGGCGCCGGCTGTAGCCGGCCGGGCTCCGAGGCGCGCGGCGTGCTCAGGAGCCTGAGTCGGAAGGCCCCCGGAGCCGGGCGGCGCCCTACGGGGAGTCGAGGCGGAGGGCCCCTTCCGCATCCAGGGTGGCGGCGGTGCCAAGCTGCTTGCCGAGCGTGGTGATCAGTTCCGCCAGCCAGCGGGCGTCCCCGGGAGCCGCATCCTCCACCCGGAAGCGGCGGATCCGCATGGGCCGCATGCGGAGGTCCAGGAGCCGGCCACTGCGCGGGTCGAGGTCCGGGAAGTACATGAGCGTCAGGTCGTCCCGGAAGGGACCGTGTCCGCCGATGCCCTCGTAGTCGTTCAGGAAATCGCCGCAGCCGTAGAGAATCAGCCGGTCGCGGTACAGCTCCATGCCCCGCACGTGGTGGGAGGAATGGCCGTGGATCAGGTCCACCCCCGCCTCGTCGATGAGGGCCCGGGCCAGGGTCCGCTGCGCCTCGGGGATGGTGTAGCCCCAGTTGGAGCCCCAGTGGATGGAGGCCACCACCAGGTCCCCCGGGCCCTTGATGGCCTGCACGCCCGCCGCCACCTCCGCCGCGGCCCGGGAGGTCCGCTCCGGGAGCAGCCAGACGCCGGCTTGGCGGCTCGCCGCCGCCCATTGTGCGGGGATGCCGCTGGTATCCGAGCCCATGGAAAGGAATATCACCCGGCCCTTCCCCGGCACCTTCAGGATCGCTGGTGCTCGGGCGGCCGCTAGGTTCCGCCCGGCCCCCGCGGAGGCCACGCCCGCCCGCTCCAGGGCGTCCAGGGTTTCCGCCAGGCCTGCGTACCCCCAGTCGAGCACGTGGTTGTTGGCCAGGGCGCATGCGTCCAGGCTCGCGGCTTGGAGCAGGCGGGCGTTGCGCGGGTGCATGCGGTAGTGGATGCCCTTACCGGGCCAGTGGTCCTCGCTGCCGGTGATCGCCGTTTCCAGGTTGGCGAGGTGCCGGTCCGGGGCTAGGGCCGCCAGCCAGCGCAGGGCGTCCCCCCACACGTAGTCCTCCGCCACACCGCGCGGAAGGGGGCCGCTCTCCCGCTCGGCCAGCTCCACGTAGTCGCGGGCATCGCGGACATAGGGCTCGTGCAGGTGCGGCGGGCAATGCCAGGGCATGATCTGGTCGATGCCGCGACCGGTCATCAGGTCGCCGCAGAGGAACAGGCGGATTCGGTCCGGGGCTGCATGCGGGGTCATGCGGGGCCCTCCGCGAGGCGGGGTACGAATCCATTGCACACCCTGGCCGCGGGGCGGCCAAGATGGTCCGCGCCCCGATCCCCGTGCCTTTACCTGCCGGCGCAAAAAACGGCCCGGAACAGGGGATGCGCTCCCTGAACCGGACCGCCGGAGGAGAAGGTGCAGGGGCCGTCAGGCGGACAGGGGGATCATTCCGGCCTCCCGGATGTGCTCGGCCACCGCGTCGAGGCCCGTGCCGGTGCGGAAATCGGTGAGGACGTAGGGCCGGTCGCCGCGCGCGGCGCCGACATCCCGGCTCAGATCCGCCATGGAGGCCCCCATCATGGGCGCCATGTCGGCCTGGTTGACCACCAGCAGATCCGCGCGGGACAGGGCGGCGCCCTCCTCCCGCCGGAGGTCCTGGCCGAGCGAGGCATCCACCACGTAGAGGGTGAGGTCGGAAAGCTCGCGGCTGAAGGCGGCCCCGGGGTTTTGGTTGCCGAACTCCACCAGGACCAGGTCCAGTCCGGGGAAGCGCATGGACAGCTCGCCCACCGCGTTCAGGGTCATTGAGGCGCTCCTGCCGGCGGTGGAGCGCGGGAAGTCGCCCAGCTCCACGCCGATGACCCGTTCCTCGGGCAGTGTCCCGCTGGCGATCAGGAATTCGGCGTCCTGCCCGGTGGCGCGGTCGTTGGTGACCACGCCGATGCTGAGCTCGTCGCCGAGCCGCTTGCACAGGGCGCTCAGGAGCGCCGTCTTGCCGGAGCCGGCGGGTCCGCCGATGCCGACGCGCAGGGGCCTTTGGGTCTCCATGGCCATTCCCTCTTGGCTCGCTAAAGGAAGAGATGCGGTCTTATCCCCGAAATAGCAAGGGGTGTGCCAGAGCGGCGAAGGGCGGCTTATTGAGTCGGAAGGGCGCCTTTTCAAGAGGTTGCGTGCATTCCGGCAAGGGGGTCGGCGGCTGGAAGGGTCGTGGGGCGCGGTGGGGGGCCCAGGCTGGTGCACCGGGCCGGCCGGCCGTGCCGACTTGGTGCGCTGCTCAGGATGCGCCCGGAGACGATGCGCCGGAGAGCTGGTCGTGGACCGCGGACTCCACCTCGTGGACGGGGGCCAGCACGCCGTTACCGGAGTCACGCAGCATGCGCTGGCGCAGGGCGTCCAGGTACGCCGCCAGGCGCTTGCGGAGCTTGGGGCGCAGCTCCGCCTCCGTGCGGCTGTAGTCGTAGACGTCCCAGGCCAGGAAGCCCACCAGCGCGGCGGCGCCCAGCACCCGGCCGCCGAGCCGGCCCCCGGTCCGCGCGGCCCGCCGGCCGCCCGTGCGGGCGACGCGGCCACGCAGGGCGCTGCCCACCAGGGCCGTCTCTCCCGCGGCCGCCCCGGCGCGGGGCGCCCAGCGCATGGCGGCGGCACCCACCCGGCCCATGGCCCGGCTGCCGCGCAGCACCACGGCGGTGGTTCCGGCCGCGCCGAAGGTCACCAGGCCCTTGAGGGTGGTGGGCACCTGCTCATCCTGGGTGCGCGCCTGGGCCAGCTGCAGGCCGATGTGGGAGAGGTGCTGCTGCCAGTCGTCGCGGGGGACCTGGTACTCGGCGGGGATCTCCCGAAGGCGGCTGCGGGCGTGCTCCAGGTAGACGCGCAGGGATTCGCGGGCAATGGCCTCCATGCGCATCTGGGTCTCGCCCGGGGGCATGACCTGCACGGCGAAGGCGTCGCGGAAATCCGCCATCATGGTGTCCTGGGCGCCGGCGCCGCCGACCCAATCGGCGGCCAGATAGCCCAGGGCCTTGAGGTCCCGCCACTGCTGGTTCCAGAAGCCGAAATACCAGGGCAGGAAGTCCTCCTCCACTCGCTGCATGAGCTCCGCCTGCCAGGCATCGAGCTCTTGCCGGGCGCGCTGCTCCGCCTTGCGCCGGGCCTCCAGGAATACCGCGCGGATCTCGGCGTCCACGCTGGACCAGTCCACGGGGGCGGCCACGGTGAAGGTACGGTCCTCCTCCAGCCAGGCGAAGGGGGCGCCGTCCTCGCCGATGTACCGGCTGAGGAGCGCCGCCGTGGCGAGCAGCACCAACAGGAATATGGAGCCCCACTTCGCGGCACGCCAGAAGCGGCCGAGGAAATAGCGGTCGGGGTCCCGGGCCGGCTTCCGGGGCGTGCCGGAAGGCTGGATGCGGGTGTGCGGCTGGACAATGGGCGGACGGGCCATGGGTCCCTCCTGGACAGGGGACATCTCCCTTTAGACAACATAAACGGGGACAAAATCAAGGGGGCGATCCCGGTTTCGGCGGCTACAGGGCTTCGCTGGTTGGAACGAGGTCCTCGCAATGGTGCCCAAGCGTACCGGGGACAGTCCGTGGCAAGCACCCGGGGTTCGGGGGCGTGCCCTAAATCGTCCGATACCGGTACACTGCCGCTGGCTGTGCTGGGGCGTTCCGGGGGTATGCCCATATCGGGGTAGGGGGTTTCCCTTATTTTCCTGGGGGGGTATCGCGGCCACCCTCTCGCCGGAGCAGGGGGCGGCGGTGGGCCGAAACGCACCCGCCGCCGAAAAAAGGGGACAGCGGAAAGAAGGAAGCATGAACCGTCACACGTCCAGCCAGCAGCATTCCAGCGGACGGGCCGATGCGCTCCTGGAAGAGTTCCGGAGGCGTTTCCCGGTGTTCGCCGAGTTCCGGCCGCTGGCGCCCGGCATCGAGAACGAGCTGCAGAGCCATTTTCCGGACGATCCGAACTGGCGCATCATTGCCGCCCTGCGGCGTCATGTGAACGATAGCCGCTACCTGAAAGCGACTTTCGGCCAGCGGCGGCGCTACAACCTGATCGGCCAGGCGGTGGGCGAGGTGACCACCGCCGAGCGTGCCTTCATCCGGGCCAAGCTTCACAAGCGTGCCGAGGCGGGTGAGTCGGCTGCCGAGGAGGCGGACCCCCTCGAAGACCTCAAGAACGGCCAGCGCCTCCTGCTCTCCGGCCAGGTGGACTATCTGTACGGGGAAGAGGTGGCCACCGCCTGCCAGCCCTATCTGGAGCGGATTGGCGAGGAGAAGGTGCTCGAGGAGCTGGGGGTGGAGCTGTTGCGCACCCGCGACGCGGATGACTGGCTGCAGACGGTCCGCGATCGGGTGCCCGACGTGGACTGATCCCGATCCACGCCCGCGGTTGGCCGACCGTATGGTAGGCGAGACGCCTTGCCGTCCATTCGGGGGAGCCGACCGTGTGGCCCCCGCCCCTCCGGAGGCGGCAGACCGGAGTCGGGGGCTCAGCCCGCCTCGGTCCACAGCTCCGCGCGCTGGCGCTCCGTCCCCGTGATCAGCCGGTTCCCCGCCAGGTCGGCGAGCCCCTGCTTGGCCACGCCGATGACCCGGATGGGCTCCGCGTCGTTGCCGGGGATGGTGGCCATGTAGTTCTCGTGCTGGTGGCCGTGGACCACGGTGTGCACCTCCAGCGCCCGGGCCAGGTCGCCCAGGGCCTCGTGCCCATAGGGGTGGGATTCCGGGGCCTCGTGGGTCACCAGCACGTCCGCCCGCTGTTCCCAGAGGGCCGCATAGTCCTCCCACCAGATGGAGGACCAGTGGCGCAGCGGTGGGCCGTCCCGGAAGCGGTCGCCGGCGGGGGTGGCGGCGGCCAGGTCCGCCCGCTGGCTCCAGGTGAGGCCCGCCTCCGGATGCCAGACCTTTTCCCGGAATACCCCCGACAGGCCGGCCACCCGCGTGCCCTTTACCTCGGTTACCCGACCATTGAGGTCGCGATGGACCAGGGGGTCGTGGTGGGTCAGGCTCGCCTCCCGGTCCGTATCGTGGTTCCCCAGGATGAAATGGACGCTGGTCCGGCAATCGAGGGCCGGCAGCGTCTCGGGAAGCGGCGGCTCGTTGTCGCCGAGCAGGATCAGGGCGTCCGGCCCGTGGCCGCGGACGGCCTCTTCCAGGTGGCGGAAGGCTCCGTGGGGATCACCGGCGAAAAGCAGCATAGGCTCCAAACTCGTGGTGGCTCGGGTCCGGATCGGTCTCCGGCCGGTTTTTCCAGGATCCGGGTGAAGTGGCGTGGCTGGATAAGCTCCGACCCGGCGACGCCGGGCTGGTGAAGCTGCTGGTGCTCGGGATGAAGCGCTTCATGGCCGCCTCCCCGCGCTTCTCCAGCCAACCTAGCAGCCGTCGCCCCGGCTCCGACAGGGGCCCGGGGCGCGGCGCGGTCCGGCAAGGTCCTGCGGAACCGGATTGCCTGGGTGTGGACCAGCGGGCTCACCGCCGGTGAGCCCCCGGGCCTATTCAGGCCGCCATCGGCCCCTCGGAGCTCCGCACCCCGGGCTCCGCCGAGAACGGTGCCCTCGGCTGGCGGGAATGCTTCAGCCGCGACATTCTGCGCCGCCTGCTGGCTCCGCGTGTGCCGTCATGGTCATGATCGCTCAGAGGCGGTTGCGCAGCATCAGCTCCGCGGGGTGGGGCTGGAGGTAGATCTGGTCCTCCACGTAGGGATGGGGATGGCGCCGGAAATGGTGGTTGAACAGGGTGATGGGTACCACCAGCGGGACGAAGCCTTGGCGGTAGGACTCCACCACCTCCACCAGCTCAGCCTTGTCGCCCGGGTCCAGGCTCTCCTTGAGGAAGCCCATGAGGTGGTAGAGGACGTTGGTGTGGCCCTTGGGCCCGGCGGGTCGGCGCAGGGCCTCCATGAGGGAGTGGAAATAGGTCCGCGCCGTGGCCTCGAAATCCCCGTTTCCGGCCTCGGCCACCAGGCGTCCCAGCTCGCGGTAGGGCTTTTGTCCGTGGGCCATGACCAGCAGCTTGTGGCGGCTGTGGAAATCCACCAGCGCGCCGGGCGTGAGCCCCTCGGCCTCCAGGGTACGCCAGCGGTAGTGCACGAAGACGCGCTCGATGAAGTTCTCCCGCAGGGTGGGGTCGCCCAGCCGCCCCTCCTCCTCCACCGGAATCTCGGGCCGCTCCTCCATGAACGCCCGGGCGTAGACGCCGCGGCCGTCGCTGCCCGCCGGCTGGCCCTCCGGGGTGTAGACCTTTACCCGTTCCATGCCGCAGGAGGGAGAGCCCTTCTTGAGGATATAGCCGTGGATGGAATTGAGCTCCCCGGCCATGCGTCGGCCGTATTCGGTAAGCTCCTCGGTAACGTCCAGGTCGGGGCTCCGTTTACCCACCACCCGCACCGGCTGGCCCTTATCACGGACCAGGTGGATGGGCTCGCGGGGGATGCCCAGGCCGATGGCCGCTTCTGGGCAAACGGGGACGAAATCGAAGTATTCGCCAAGGGTGCCGGTTATGTAGGAGTTCCGCTTGTGCCCACCGTCGTAACGGACCTCCTCGCCAAGCAGGCAGCTGCTGATGCCCACCGGGATCTTGGACTCGGGCAGATGGGGAACCGTGGAGGTGGTCTGACGCACGATGGGGGACCTTTGTGGAACGGGGTTACGGTGCATTCGGTTTTTCGGACAAGCGCGCATGGGGTAGATTCCCCTGTTTCACCCTATCTTTTTGATCGCTCGGGAGACAGTGCTTGATGGAACTTGGGCTGGCGGGTAAACGGGCATTGGTCACCGGGGCCTCCGGCGGTCTGGGCGCGGGCATGGCCGAGGAGCTTGGCCGGCACGGCGCGCGGGTGGTGGTCCACTACCGCAGCCGCCCCGAGGGGGCGGAGCAAACGGCCGCGGCGGTACGCGCCGGGGGCGGCGAGGCGGTGACCGTGTACGGGGACCTACGCGCGGAGTCCGCGCTGGAGCGGGCGCTCCGGGAGGCCTGGGCAGTTTGGGACGGGCTGGACGTAGTGATCAACAACGCCGGGGTGGTGCTCAAGGCCGCCGCCCTCGACGCCGGGTCCGAGCACTGGGACGACACCCTGAACATCAACCTGCGCGCGCCCTATCTGCTGGCGCGGCGGGCGGCCGGGGCCATGATCGCCGCCGGTATACCCGGGGTCATCCTGCACAACACCTCCATCCACGGCCACAGGTCGGTGCCGCACTTCTCCGCCTACGCCGCCTCCAAGGCAGGCCTGGAGGCGCTCATGCAGGTGCAGGCCCTGGAGTGGGCGGAGCACGGCATCCGCGTGAACGCCGTGGCCCCGGGGGTGGTGCCGGTGGAGCGCACCGCCGAGGCCCTGGAAGCCAACCGGGCGGGCTTCATGCCCCATATCCCCCTGGGACGCTACGGCGCGGTGGCGGACATCGCCCGGCTCACCGCCTATCTGGCCTCCGATGCCGCGGGCTGGGTGACCGGACAGTCCTTCGTGGCCGACGGCGGCACGCTGGCCCGGCTCGATCTGCCGCGCCGTCCCAAACCGCCGGCGCCGGGCGCACCGGAGCCCGTGGATCCCAGCTGAGCTGGCGGAGCGAGGGCCTTGCACGACCCCATCCTGACCGCCCTGTTCCTGGTCTTCGTGGGTGCCGCGCTCGGCGCCACGGGGGCCCTGTTCGCCCGGCAGTCCATGCTGGTGGGCTATATCCTGCTGGGCATCCTGTTCGGCCCGTCCGTGCTGGGGTGGGTGAGCAGTCCCGACCTCATCAAGGAGGCGGCCGGCATCGGGCTCATATTCCTGCTGTTCCTGCTGGGCTTGAACCTGCACCCCCAGAAGCTGGTGCAGCTGTTCCGCGAAGTGACCCTGACCACGCTCCTCAGCTCCCTGATATTCGCCGCCTTCGGTTTTGGCGTGGCGGCGGCCTTCGGCTTCGGCACCGGGGAAAGTGCGGTGATCGGGGCGGCCACCATGTTCTCCAGCACCATCATCGGCCTCAAATTGCTCCCGGCCACCGCTCTGCACCACCAGCACATCGGCGGGGTGGTGATCGGCGTGCTGCTGCTGCAGGACCTGCTCGCCATCGCCACCCTCATCGGTCTGCAGGGACTGGGGACCGGGGAGGCGGGCATGGGCGATCTCGCCGCCCTCGTGCTGGGGCCGCCGGCGGTGATCGCCTGCGCCTTCCTCGCCGAACGGTTCCTCCTCCGCCATGTCTGGCACCGCTTCGGTCAGGTCCAGGAGTACGTCTTCCTTACCGCCGTGGCCTGGTGCCTGGCCGTGGCGGAGCTCGGCAGCGTCGTGGGCCTGTCCCACGAGATCGGCGCCTTCATCGGCGGGGTGGCGGTGGCCAACAGTCCCATATCCCGCTTCATCGCCGAGAGCTTGCGGCCGCTCCGGGATTTTTTCCTAGTGCTGTACTTCTTCGCGCTCGGCGCCGGGCTGGAGCTGGGCATGGTGGAGGACGTGGCGCTGCCGGCGGCGGTACTGGCGGGCGGCACACTGCTCCTGAAGCCCTGGGTGTTCCGCCTGCTTCTGAGCCGTGTCCGCGAGAAGGGGGAGCTGGCCACCGAGGTGGGCGTACGCCTCGGGCAGATGAGCGAGTTCGCCCTCTTCATCGCCATGGTGGCGACCACCAGCGGCGTCATCGGCGCGCGGGCGGCTTCCCTGATCCAGGTGGCCACGGTGGCCACCTTCATGGTCTCGTCCTTCGTCATCGGGCGGAGCTATCCCTCGCCGATTGCCGGAACGGCGGCGCTGCGGCGGGATTAGGGGGTCGTCCCGCTTTGGCGGGGCGGCGACTCCGTGGTGGGTGGAATGGAGCGGCGTGGGGCGGAGGACGGGCGGGCGCCTAGAGCTTGGTGGTGAAGATCTCCAGGCCGAGGTGGTAGCCGGAGTCCAGGGGCCGGCAGTGCACCACCACGCACTCGTAGGTGCGGCTTGCCCCGTCCGGGTCGGCCACCGTGACCCGGATCACGCCGTCGGGCTCCAGGGGCGTATCGGTCTCGATCCCGATGCCGAAGGCGGAGGTATCCAGCAGGGTCCCCTCGGCGGCGCCGTCCGGCCATTCGAGCTGTACGCTGCGTCCGGGCTCCGGGAGCTGGCGACTGGCCAGGCGGTGCTCGGCGCCGCGCAGGAAGAAGGTGAGCCGCAGGCGGGCGTTGTGCAGGTAGTGGGTCAGCGTGCTGGACAGGCCGCTGCCCTTGGAGGCGTCCACCAGCGCACTGAAGCGGGTGACCAGATCCTCGCTGTCTTGGACGGATTGGTGGCTGGGCTCGGGGGCCGGAAAGGCGGGGTTCGCTTCCCCCGTGAGGTGGGCCTGGATCCGGACCAAGCGCTGCCGTACCGCGGCCAGCTGCCGGGCCAGGAGGGGATCCACCCGGGCGGCCCAGGCCGCGTTCACCAGCCCGTCGATGCGGGCCAAAAGATCCTTGAAATCCTGAATCTGCTCCTGCACCCCTACCCCTTCGGCCGTGACCCTTGGAATTGCCGGCAACCTTAGCCCCGCGAGTCGATTTGGACAAGGCGGCTCCGTAAAACGAGGAGGATGCACCATTTCCGATCTGATTGCCATTGATGACGAGCTGCGCAAGGCCGTGGATTCCCTGCGCTTTTCGGAGGCGGTGGACTACGTGTACAACCCCCTGGACTATGCCCGGGAGCCGCACCGGCAATACCTGGAGCGGTTCGGGCGTGGGAAGCGGGAGGTGGTCCTGGTGGGCATGAATCCGGGGCCGTACGGCATGGTCCAGACGGGGGTCCCCTTCGGGGAGATCGGCATGGTCCGCGACTGGATGGGCATCGAGGGCGTGGTGGACCGTCCGGAGCGGGAGCACCCCAAGCGCCCGGTGGAGGGCTTCGCCTGCCCGAAGAGCGAGGTGAGCGGCAAGCGCCTCTGGGGATGGGCACGGGAACGCTTCGGGGCGGCGGAAGCCTTCTTCGGCCGGTTCTACGTGGCCAACTATTGCCCTCTGGCCTTCTTCGAGGAATCCGGCGCCAACCGGACCCCGGATAAGCTCCGCAAGGCCGACCGGGAGGCCCTGTTCGAGGCCTGTGACCGGGCCCTGGCCGCCACCGTGGACGCCATGCGGCCGGAGTGGGTGCTCGGCATCGGCCGTTTCGCCGAACGGCGGGCGACCGCGGCGTTGAAAGGCCGGGACGTGCGCACCGGCATGGTGCTGCACCCCAGCCCGGCCAGCCCCAAGGCCAACCAGGGCTGGGCGGAGCAGGCGGAGCAGGCCCTGCGGGACCTGGGCATCGCCCTCCCCTGAGGGGATGCCCTACAGGATGGCGAAGACCTCGAGGCCGATGTGGTACTCGAAGCGGTTCTGCTCGCAGTACACCACCAGGCACTCGTAGCGCCGCCGGCGGGCTTCCTCCTGGGTGGTGAGCCGGGCCACCGTGCTCACCGCGATGGGGTTGCGGCCGATGACGCCGGCGCCATAGGCGGAGCTGTCCACCACCTCCACGGTCTCCCGGCCGCCCGGCCATTCGAGCTCCGCGGTCCCCGTCTTCTCGTCGCGGTTGACGATCCGGCGCCCCGCCTGGCCGCGCAGGGAGAAGCGCATGCGCAGACGGGCCGTATGGAGGTAATGGGTGAGCGCCGAGGGCAGGCCCGCCCCGCGCGCGGCATCGGTGAGCATGCCGAACTGGTTGAGGAGGTCCTCGGTATCCGTCACCGACTTGGACTGGGCATGGGTACCCGGCTCCGCCTCCGCGGGCTGCCCGGTGAGGTGGTTGTGGATGCGCACCAGCCGGTGGCGGATGGTCACCAGGAAATCCACGGTCTCCGCGTCCACGTGCGACCGCCTGGCGGAATCCGCCAGGCCGTCCATGTGACTGATCAGGTCCTCGAACCGGGTGATGCCGAGCGTGGTCAAGGCCGCTCCCAACTGGGGAATTGTCCGGCGCCGGCAATCGGCCGCGCCAAGCGAACCATAGCGGGGTGCCGACTTTCGGGCAAGCATACCTTAGGAGGTATCAGAGGGGTACGGGAGCTCCTCGGGGAGAAGGGGTTATGGGCGCCTCAAGGCCGGTTTTATAGCTGGTCCCGGGCCAGGAGATAGCCGCCCATGGTCTTGGCGTCCACATGGCCGGCGGCGACGGCGTCCCGCAGCTCGTCCTCGGTGAGCAGCACGGTTTCCAGGTCCTCATCCTCGTCCTGGGCCGGCGGTTCCGCCAGCGCCTCGAGCTCCCGTGCGAGGAAGGCGTGGATGTGCTCGTCGGAATAGCCCGGCGCGAGCGGGAAGCGCCCCAGGTCCCGCCATTGCCGGGCCCGGTATCCGGTTTCCTCCTGGAGCTCGCGCTCGATGGTGCCCGCCGGGTCCTCGCCATCCTCCACCGTGCCGGCGGGGAACTCCAGCAGCCAGTCGCCCACGGGGAACCGGTACTGCCGCACCAGAACGAAGCGTCCGTCCCCGGTAACGGGAACGGCCATGGCGCCGCCCGGGTGGCGGATGGTCTCGAACTCCCCTTCCACGCCGTTGGGCAGGCGCAGGGCGGCCACCTCGAAGCCGAATTTGCGGCCCTGATACCGGAGGCGCATGGAAAGCTGTCGTGGTTCCTGTTTATCGCGGCTCATGCATCCCTCGAGCTCGGGAGATCGGGTGGCCCGCCGCCGGTCTGGCGGCGGACATGGAGGATCCGCTGGCCGACCGTCCACAGGGAGAGGACAGCCAGGAGGAAGACGGCCTCCGCCAGCACATTGAAGAGCAGGCCGATGCCCAGGAGACCGACCCGCTCGGGCCTGCTCAGCCAGCCCACGGTGCAGGCTAGGCCGAGCCCCTCGGCGCGTGCCCGCGTGTAGCTGGTCAGCAGGGCGCCCAGCAGGCCGAGCGCCACCACGGCCACTGCCAGGGCCTGGCCCTCCAGGGCGAACCGGTAGGCGGCGGCGGCCAGCAGGGCGCCCTCCCCGAGGCGGTCCAGCGTGGAATCGAGGAAGGCGCCGAAAGGGGTGGTGCGGCCCGAGGCGCGGGCCAGGGTGCCGTCCAGCAGATCGAAGGCGCTGCCCACCAGGAACAGCGCCCCCGCGGTCGCTAAGTGGCCCGCTGCCAGTGCCCCCGCGGCGGCGAGGGTTAACAGCAGGCAGGCAGCGGTGACCTGGTTGGGCGTGACCGGGGATCGCGCCAGGGCGCGCACCAGCGGACCCAGCAGCCTTTCCAGCCCGGCCTTGCCCGCCTCGCGTATCCGTTCCACGGGCGAGGGGCGTGGCATGGTCGGTGGCCTCCTGGATCTGGGTCCCAGCTCCAAGGGTAGGGGATCGCCGTTTGCGAGGCAATTTCCCGGAATGGCGGTGCCTTCCCGAGGGCTTGGTTCAGCGCACCAGCTCGGGACGGACCATCCAGGCCACCTGCCAGCCGCCATCCGGGGCGTGCTCCAGGCAGACCACGCTTCCGGGCTGGAAGCCCACCGGCGGTTTTGCATCGCCGCCCACCACCAGGGTGCCCGCCAGTCTGCCCAGGAAGGGCAGATGTCCCACCAGCAGGAGGTCCCGCTCCTGGCCCCCTATTTCTTGGGCCATTTCCGGCGCGGGGTCGTCGGGCCCCAGCCCGGACACTGCCTCGGGCAGGAGGCCCGGAGCCACCTGCTCTCCCACCAGCTCCGCGGTATGGCGGGCACGGGTCTTGCCGCTGTGATGGATGCCCTCCACCACCACGCGCGCCTGACCCAGGAAGGAGGCGATCGCCCGCACGTCACGGGTGCCGCGCTCCGAGAGCGGCCTGTCCGGGTCCGCCTCCTTGGAAAGGGCCTCGCCGTGCTGCATCAGGTAGATCCGCATGCTCCCTCCTCAGATTCGTGACGCAGGCGGCCCGACCCGGGGAGACCGGCACGGGCCGGGCCGAAGGCGTTGCACGCTAATGCGTACCGGCCTCGTGGGGCCAGAGCGCCCGCACCTCCTCGGGCAGCATGGCGCGAACCTCTTCCACCTCATAGATGCCGCGCACCAGCATGGGCAGCTGCGCGGCGAGGTCGAAGGCCTCGTTCACCTCCAGGCGGTCCCGTACCGGGTACAGCACGCCGCGCAGGGCGTGATAGGCCACCTGGCGGTCCTCCAGGCCCAATCTCCGTCTCCTGGACGATGCGGTCCAGGGAGGAAACCGTGAATCCGGTCATGGCGCAGCCTCCTCGAACGAGTCGATGATGGTGAATGCATGCTCCTACTGCATTGGAGGATGGCGAGACGCCGACGGTTTCAAGGAGTGGGGGCGCGGAGGCGCGGGGGTGCTTGGGGGAGTGGTGAAGGGGTGTTTAAGGTGGCGGTAGGGGCCTTTGCAGTGTCTGGGGACAGAGGCATGGGGGAAGGGACAACCGTACCGGGGCGGGAGCCTCCGGCGGCCGTGAAAGGAGGAGGGTCCATGGAGCACGACGGGAAACCGGTCCGGGTGGCCATCGCGGGAATCGGCAACTGCGCGAGCGCGCTCGTTCAGGGTCTGCACTATTACCGCTCCAGGGAGGGTGCGGACGTGGCCGGTCTCATGCACCCCCGCATCGGTTCCTGGGGGGTGGCGGACTGGGAGGTGGTGGCGGCCTTCGATGTGGACCGGCGCAAGGTGGGCCGCCCTCTGGAGGAGGCGGTGCTCGCGGCCCCCAACTGCACGCGGATCTTCCAGGAAACGCTGCCGCCCTCCGGGGTAACGGTCCAAATGGGCCCGGTGCTCGACGGCGTGGCGGCGCACATGACGGATTACCCGGAGGACCAGGCTTTCCGGGTGGCCGATGCGGATCCCGTGTCGGTGGCGCGGGTGCTCCGGGATACCGGGGCCGAGGTGCTGCTGTGCTACCTGCCGGTGGGCTCGGAGCGGGCGGTGCGCCACTACGCGGAGGCCTGCCTGGAGGCCGGAGTGGCCCTGGTCAACTGCGTTCCCGTGTTCCTCGCCTCCGACCCCCAGTGGGCGGAAAACTTCCGCCGCCACGGCCTGCCCCTGGTGGGCGACGACATCAAGAGCCAGGTGGGGGCTACCATCGTGCATCGCAGCCTGGCCCGCCTGTTCAACGACCGGGGCGTGCGCCTCAGGCGCACCTATCAGCTCAACACCGGCGGCAATACGGACTTCCTCAACATGCTGGCCCTGGAGCGGCTGGCCTCCAAGCGGGCCTCCAAGACACGCTCCGTCCAGTCGCAGCTCGACACGCCCCTGGCCGACCGGGAAATCCATATAGGCCCCTCCGACCACGTGGCCTGGCAGGAGGACAACAAGGTGGCCTTCATCCGGCTGGAGGGGGAGGGGTTCGGCGGCGCCCCGGTGGAAGCCGAGCTGCGCCTGTCCGTGCAGGACTCGCCCAATTCCGCGGGGGTGGTCATCGACGCCCTGCGCTGCGCCAGGCTCGGTCTGGACCGGGGACTCGCCGGCCCTCTGGAGGCGGTGTGCGCCTACTACATGAAATCCCCGCCGGTGCAGATGCGGGACACCGTGGCGCGGGACCGGTGCGACGCCTTCATCCGGGGGGCGCCCCCGATGGCCGGGGACTGAGCGATGGACTGGATCCTCGACGGCCTGGCCGTGGGGCGGTACGCGGAGGCCCGGGAGCCGCCGGAGGAGGTGGACGCCCTGTTGTGCGTGGCCGCGGAGAAGGAGGTGGACCCGCGCGGGCGGCCTTATCACAAGGTTCCCATGGCGGATATGCAGCCCATACCGGCAGAGCAGCTAACCGAGGCCGTGGTCTGGATCCGGGACCACATCGCCGGGCACCGCATCCTGGTGTTCTGCAACGAAGGGGTGGGCCGCTCGCCCTCGGTGGCGGTGGCCTACCTCTGCGCGGTGCGGGGGATGGGCTTCGGTGCGGCGGTGGAGCACGTGGCCGCCCGCCGGCCGTATGTCTCCACCCTTCCCGGGCTGATCACCACGCTGAGAGAGGTGCGGGAGCGCCTGGCCCGGGGCCGCTGAGGAGCTGCCGGGCACCGGGGCCCCGGTGCCGGATCATAACGGACGCTCGAAGACCCAGAAGGTGCAGGCGTAGGGGTTCTTTTCGTCGGCGGGACTCTGGTGGGATTCCACGAGGGACCATTCCGTGAAGTCGGGATCGGTGAGGACGGTATCGCCTTCCGGCGCGCAGTGGACGCGTGTCAGCCGCAGTCGGTTCGCCCGGGGCCAAGCCTCCCGGAAGATCTGGGCCCCGCCCACCACGAATAGCTCTGCCTCCCCCGCCTCCTCGGCGCGGGCGATGCCCGCTTCCACGGAGCCTACCGGGATCACTTCGGGGTGCGCGGGCAACCGCTCGGGCTCCCGGGTCACCACGATCAGCCGGCGTCCCGGCAGGGGGTTGGGGCCCTCCGCCGTGGGGCCCAGGGAGTCGTAGGTCTTGCGCCCCATGAGCAGGTGACGGCCCTTGGTCTGGCGGGCGAAGTAGCGCAGGTCCGCCGGGAGGTGCCAGGGCATGCGATTGTCCTTGCCGATCACGCCGTTCTCGGCGGCGGCGACCAGAAGGGTGATGTCCATGGCGTGCTCCCTGCTCCAGTGTCCGCGTGCCGGGGATTCTACGGGGAACCGCGGTACGGGGCCAGCGGCGGTTCCCGAGGGCGCCGGCCCGGTCTCCGTCCAAGGAGGCCGGGATTTTACGGAGGAAGGCGGGCCGTCCCCCATCGGGGAGATCGCCCAGGCCCGCACTTCCCGTGCGGCAGGAGTCCAATCAGTTGGGACTTCCTTCCATACATGGCCTTCCGATCCCCGGGCCCGCCCGGCATGTCCCAACGGCCCGGAGGAAACCGCTCCGCGAATCGGCATCCCCGCACGGGGCCGAGGTGGTGACATGAAACGCGTATTGAGATGGGTCCTGCTTGCCGGGGGCGCCCTGTTCCTTCTGCTCGGGGTGAGCGTCATGGCGTTGACCCTGCTGGTGGATGCCGATGCCTATCGGGGCCAGCTGGAGAACCTGGCGGAGCGGTAGCTGGGCCGCCCGGTGGCACTCGGGGGCGATCTGCGCCTGAACCGCCTCGACTTGGACCCCTATCTGCCCTCCGTACGGGGGCGGGCCGCGGTGCGGGACCTGGCGAAAACGCCGCTGACTCCGGTGAGCCATGCTCGCGAACTCACCGTGGACGGCCGGCTCCGGGTGGATTCGCTGCACCTGCGTGGGGTGCGCGCTCACCACCTCGAGACCCGGCTGCAGGTGGAGAAGGGCCATGTGCGCCTCCATCCCCTGAAGGCGCCTCTGTTCCAGGGTGCTTACCGGGGGGACCTGCGGGTCGATGCCTCCGGGACCGTGCCCCGCCTGACCGTGGATGAGCGGGCCCGCGGTCTCCAGGTGGGCCCGCTGCAACGGGATTTGCTGGGGGAGGTGATGGTCACCGGAACGGCGCGGATGGACCTGGCCCTCCGGGCCCGGGGGCGCACGCTGGGCGATGTGCTCCGGTCCCTGAGCGGCCGCGGGGCCTACGGGCTGGAGGAGGGGGAGGTCATGGGGATGGGGCTGCGCCAACGGGTCCTGGAAGCCGTGAATCCCTTCGGCGACGGGGAAGAAGGCGGGGTCCGCACCTGGATCCATGCGCTGCACGGCTCCCTGGAGATCCGGGAGGGACGGGCATACAGCAACGATCTGGAGGCGCTGGTGGACTTGGTGCACGTGGCGGGACACGGCTACGTGGCCCCGGGGGAGCGCAGGCGCATGGACTATCGCCTCGACATGGCCCTGCGGGGCGAGGCGGAGGGTATTCCGGATCTGGTGGACGGTCTGGTGGTCCCCGTGCGCTTCCACGGGCCGCTGGCGCAGCCCGAGGTGGAGCTCAAGGTGGGGGAGGCCTTGAAAGGCGAATTGGATCCCGACCTGGAGGATTCCGGCAGATGAGCGCGGGGTCCTCCGGGCGTGCCGGTCACACGGCTACCGGCGCTTCGATGCGGCCGTGGCAGTGGTAGCCCTCCAGGACGATGTCGTCGGAGCCGAAGGCGAACAGGTCGTCCACGTCCGGGTTCAGCCATAAGGTGGGCAAGGGAAGCGGCTCGCGGGAAAGCTGCTCGTCCACCGCCTCCAGGTGGTTGCGGTAGATGTGGGTGTCACCCAGCGTGTGAATGAGCTCCCCGGGCCGCAGCCCGGTGACCTGCGCCACCATGTGCGTGAGCAGGGCGTAGGAGGCGATATTGAAGGGCACGCCCAGGAACAGGTCGGCGGAGCGCTGGTAGAGCTGGCAGGACAGCCGGCCCTCCGCCACGTAGAACTGGAACAGCACGTGGCAGGGAGCGAGGGCCATCCGGTCCAGGTCGGCCACGTTCCAGGCGGAGACCAGGTGCCGTCGGCTGTCCGGATCGTTCCGCAGGTCCTCCAGGACCCGGGCGATCTGGTCGATGTGGCGGCTGTCCGGTGCCGGCCAGGAGCGCCACTGGTAGCCGTAGACGGGGCCCAGCTCGCCCTCGGCGTCGGCCCACTCGTCCCAGATGTGGACGTCCTTTTCCTGCAGCTCCGCGGCATTTGTGGATCCGCGCAGGAACCACAGAAGCTCCTCCTTCACCCCGCGAAAGAACAGCCGCTTGGTGGTTACCGCCGGGAATCCCGCCTGGAGATCGAAGCGCATCTGCGCCCCGAAAGTCGAGTAGGTACCCACTCCGGTGCGGTCTTCCTTGGCCACGCCGTACTCGCGAACATGGCGCATGAGGTCAAGGTATGTCTGCATGCGGTCTCCTCTCCTGGGCCTCCCAGGATCGCATACTTGGCCTTTCCCTGCCTGTCATGAATCCGCAAATCCCCCTGTCGACACTGTCGCCGTTTCCAAGCCACGGATCGGCGCGTCTGGCCGCCGGACTCGGGAAAGGCCATGAATTTCTGGAAGGTAGTCGCCCTGTGGCTGGTGGGGTGGACGGGGGCGGTCGCCCTGGTGGTGGGGGCCGCGGCCGGCCACCTGGAAGGCGCCGGCCAGGAAAGCGGCGGAGCGCGGCCCTCCGCCGCGGGACCGGGGAACGGGGAGTGCCCGCCGCCTGGCATGCGCTACGACGACCGCTCCTGCTTCCTCGGCGGACGGATACTCAGGGGGTCGACCGGAGCGTGGAGGGGGACAACAACGGACGGAATCCGGAAGCGGAGCCCCGTTCCCCACCGAGCTGGGGTCACGTGACCAGAATCGGATCGGGGGGCGGCCCCTTCCGGGTGGGATGCCTGGACGTGGACGCCATGGAGACAGCGGCGAACCGGGTCCACCTTCGACTTCGGCGCTCCCTGGTGGGCCGCGGAACGGAACGCCCGGGTTCGTGGCCGAGTCCGGCGAGGACTGGTTCGTGCTTGACGTCCTGGGCTGGGCGCAAGGGGGTAATCATCTTGCGGATCCGCACCTGAAGGGGTCCGCCCCGCTCCAGGCGGATGGCGAATTCCTCGGCGCCCTGGGGAGACGGTTCTGGACCCGGGGATGGACGATGCCGGGCAGTCTGCAGTAACGGAGGGCGGTCACGGAGCGGTTTCCGGGGCCGCAAGCAAATGTGCGGCGAGGAAGGCCTCCCATCCCTCCATGTAAGTGCGCTCGCTCTCCAGGAAGGCGGTGTTGTGCCCGCCCTCGATTTCCAGGAAACGCTTGGGGGACCGGGCCCGCTCGAATACCGTCCGTCCGTGCTCGATGGGAATCACCTCGTCGTCGGGGCTATGAATGACCAGTACCGGACAGGCCGCCTGCGCCACGGCTTCGGCGGTGGGGTAGCGGAAGCGGGCCAGCCAGCGAACCGGGAGAAACGGGTAGATTCGGGCGGCGAGGTCGGGTACCGAGGTAAAGGCGGATTCGAGTACCAGGGCCCCCGGCTGGTGCCGGCTGGCCAGCTCCGCGGCCACCGCCGCGCCCAGCGAGCGCCCGAAGAGCACGATGCGCTCCGGGGAAATGTCCCGCTCCGCCACCAAGTGGTGCCACACCGCTTCGGCGTCCCGGTAGGTGCCCGCCTCGGAGGGCCGGCCGCCGCTCCGGCCGTAGCCCCGGTAATCCACGATCAGGGTGGCCAGTCCCAGCTCGTTGAGGATCCGGAGGGTGTCCACGCGGTGGCCGATGTTTCCCGCATTGCCGTGGAAGAAGGCCACCACGCCGCGCTCCGCTCCGGGGGCGGGAACGAACCAGCCGTCCAGGACCACGCCGTCCCCGGTGGTAAGGGATACGGGCTCGAAATCCAGCCGTATGGCCGCCGGGGTTCGCTCCACCTCCCGGCTCGGCGTGTCGGGGAAATACAGGAGGCGGGACTGGCCGAAATAGACCACGAGCAGCACGGCCCCGTAGGCCAGCAGAAGTACACCCGCCAGGATCAGCAGCGAATCGCTCACCGGGCTCCGGCCTCCCGAGCAGAAAAGAGAAACGTGACGTCAGTCCGGCTCCCGTTCCGGGCTGCAGCAGTGCGGCGCCAGGACGCTGTCCTCCAGTTCCAGGACTGCGCCGCGCTCGGGTGTGGGCCGGTAGGTGGTGCAGCCCTTGAGCCCCAGGTCGTAGGCCCGCTGGTAGAGGTCCTCGAAGGCACCGAAGGGGAAGTCGGCCGGGATGTTGATGGTCTTGGAAATGGAGCTGTCCACCTGCGGCTGCAAGGCCGCCTGCATGGCCAGATGCGCTTGCGGATCCAGCTCGGTGGCGGTGACGAAGGCTTCGGGCAGGGGTGCGTCCTCGCCGCGCTCCCGGCGCCACAGATCGTGGGCGTAGTCCTCCACCGGGTATTCGGTGGTGGTGCCGTCCAGCTCCAGGACATGCCGCCGGAAATGGAAGGCGTAGGCCGGCTCCAGACCGCCGGAAACATTGTTGGCCAGTAGGCTGATGGTGCCCGTGGGCGCGATGGAAGTGAGGTGGCTGTTGCGGATGCCGTACTCGGTGATGCCCGTGCGGATGTCCTCGGGCAGACTCTGGACGAAGGGCGATTGCAGGTACCGCTCCCGTTCCAGAACGGCGCAAGGCCCCTTTTCCCGGGCTAGGTCCACGGAGGCGTGGTAGGCGGCGTGGGTGATGACGCGCATGACCTCCGCGGCCTTTCGCCGGCCCGCCTCGCCGTCGTAGCGCAGACCCAGCATGATGAGGGCGTCCGCCAGTCCAGTAATGCCCAGCCCCAGCCGACGGTTGGCGCGTTCCGTCTCCGCCTGTGCCTCCAGGGGAAAGCGGGAGGCGTCCACCACGTTGTCGAGCATGCGCACCGCAACCGGGACCATATCGCGGATGCCGTCCAAGTCGAGCTCGGCCTGCTCGGAAAAGGGCTTGCCTACGAAGGCGGCCAGGTTCACGGAGCCCAGGTTGCAGGCTCCGTACGGGGGCAGGGGCTCCTCCCCGCAGGGATTGCTGGCGGTGATGTGCTCGCGGTACCAGAGATTGTTCCAGTGGTTGACCCGGTCCACGAACAGCACGCCCGGCTCCGCGGTGTCGTAGGTGGCGCGCATGATGCGCCCCCACAGCTCGCGGGCACCCACCCAGCGCATCACCCGGCAGGGTACCGGCCCTTCGTAACCGGGCCAGTCCCGCTCCAGCAGCTCCTCGGATCCCGCCTCGGGCTCGAGGGCCTCCGCCGGAAAGACCAGGGGCCAGGCGGCATCGTCCCGTACCGCTTCCATGAAGGCGTCGGTAACCTGCACGGAGACATTGAAGCGGGTGAGTCGGCCCGGCTCCCGCTTGGCCTCGACGAATTCCTCGATGTCCGGATGGTCGCAGCGCAGGGTGGCCATCATGGCCCCCCGCCGGGCGCCGGTGGAGAGGATGGTGGAGCAGGTGGCGTCCCAGATGTCCATGAAGGACACCGGGCCCGAGGCAATGGTCCGGGTGTGGCGGGTCATGGTGCCGCGCGGCCGCAGCGTGGAGAAGTCGAAGCCCACGCCGCCGCCCTGCTGCATGGTCAGGGCGCCTTCCTTGAGCGCATCGAAGATGCCGTCCATGGAATCTTCGATGCGCCCCATGACGAAGCAGTTGAACAGGGTGACCCGATGCCCCGTGCCGGCCCCGGCCAGGATCCGGCCGCCGGGGAGGAATCGGAAGCCCTCCAGGGCTTCCCGGAAGCGGGCCGCCCAGGCTGTCCGCTGGTCCGGTGCTTCCATGGCCGCCAGTGCCTCCGCCACCCTCGCCCAGCTTTCCCGTATCCCCGCCTCGCCATCGGAAGCGAAGCCGAACCGGTACTTGGTTCGCCAGATATGGCGGGAGATGTCGGCGACGAAGGGGGTGTCGCCGGTATCCCGGGGCGGGCGGGCCGTCGAGGGCATGAGTGCCTCCTTCAGGGCGTACGGGCCGGATCCCGATGGGGTCGGTGGAGCTGGATCCCGCGGGCCGCGCTAGTCGAGGCCCGTGGAGTCTCCGGGGTCTTCCTCCTCTTCGATCATGGGCTCGTCCCCGAAGAGCTCATCTTCCTGGATCACATCCCCCTCGCTACCAAAATTATCCTCCTCGTCATAGTTGTAGCCTCCGTCCGTCGCGCAGCCTCCCAGGGCCAGCAGGGCGGCGGCAGCCAGCAGGACGGAGAAGCGGTTTTTCCGGTCGTTCCGTTTCAGCAGCATGTTTTGCTCCAGTGGGCTTGGACGGGCTGGGCCGGAGCCCGGCCCGGGGTTTCGTGCTCAGTCTGATTCTCGAACCGTTCATACGGTTGGTCGATCCCGGACGGTCCCCATCGGACATCGGGAAATGCCCGGTCCGGCGTCCCACCCCGCCCGTCCGGCTTTGGTGCTGATTGCCATGTCCGCTAGATATTGCGCTTATGGGACGGGGTGCCGGATACGGAGGCGGCCTGTCCGTCCTAGGGAGATCCCGGTATGGCCTGACAGGGGGACAAGGGGTATCATACCTACATAGATGAGAATGATTCCCAATAGTGTTTCCTATGGGGGACAACCCCCTGGATCGAGATGACGTTGCGTGACGACATGGGCAGGCCGGGATTGCCACAAGGGCGTAATACGTTCCGGATAGGCTGGCAAAGCATGGAAGGCCCCACTACTGGAAAAGGGAGGGGAGCGAGAATGGATTGGACACTACCCGCCGAAACGGCCCGCGCCGAAGAAGCAGCCGCCACGGACGGCGGGAGCCTCACCACCCGCCTGCACGGCGATCCCGCCGCCCTCGCGGAGCAATTGCCCGAGCTGGGACCGGTGACCCTCAAAGCCCAGAACCGCTATGCCAGCCATGCCATTACCGAGGCGCTTTCCCACGCCGAATGGACGGGCAACGCCCTGTGGCTCGGAGGGCGCGAGTCCGCTCTGTGGTTCTATCCTGCCCAGTGGGATTTCGCCGCCGCGGTGACCGAGGGCGGTCCGGCGGGACGTCAGGAGCGCCTGGAGTTCGTGGACCGGACCGGGGAAGCCGGGGTGCGTGCCGAGCTCACGCCTGCCAGTGCGGCCGGGGTTTTCGCCCGTCTGGTCCGCAGTCATCGGGCCCCCAACGTCCGTCGGCCCGTGATTACCGGGCGTGCCACGGCCCCGCTGTTTCCGGGCATCGCCAGGTACGCGGTGGATCCGTCCCTGATACGTGAGCTGTTGGAGACCCTGGCCGACGCCGCCATCGCCGTGCGCATCGAGCTGGGAAATCGGGGTGCCCTGCAGTCCTATACGGGACTGATCGACAATCCGCTCCCCACCCCGGAGGGACTCCTGGTACGCGGTGCCGGTTTCCGGCTCGACCTCAGCCTGGCCGCGGTGGCCAGTGCCTGGGTGGCGGAGATGCATGTCGCCGATGGCCGGGCCCATGTGGTCGATCTGTTCGACGCCGACGGCGGTCGGGTGCTGCGCCTGGCCGGGAAACGGGTGCCGGGCTGCCCCGAGGAGCGCGCCTGGCGGACCCTCGTGGAAGCACTCTCCCCCTGCCGCTTGGCCTCCTAAGTACGGTCCATCCGCCCAGAATTCGCCGCCCGTGGCCCTTCCCCCGGACGCGGGCGGCGCTATATAGTCCTATGAGGAAATTCCCGTATCCCCAACGACCTACTTGATCCGTTTCGCGACCCATAAGGTCAGGATTGCTGATTTATGACCCAGACCTTGATCGCCCGGCAGCCGATTCTGGATGTCCGGCAGAATGTATATGGATATGAAATCCTCTACCGGGATCCCGGCAATCCGGACAGCGCGCCCCGGGGTGCAGCGGACAAGGCCACCTCCTCCGTCCTGGTGGACCTCTTCACTAACCTCGACCTGGACCGTTTCCTGGGCGGTCACCGGCCCTTCATCAACCTCACCAAGAACACCCTGCTGCAGCTTGCCGATCACCCCGTTGGCGTGGGCAGGCTGGTAGTGGAGGTGCTGGAGAACGTGCCGGCGGACGAGGAGGTGGAAGGGGCCATCCGGCGATTGAAGCAGGAAGGGGTGGAGGTGGCCCTGGATGACTTCATGCTGGACACGGAGCATCGCCGGCTCGCGCCCCTGGTGGATTTCATCAAGGTGGATATCCGGGCCTTTTCCCGCGAGCAGCTGAGTGCCCAAGCCAAAGAGCTGGCCGGGATGCCCGCCCGGCTGCTGGCGGAAAAGGTGGAAACGCGGGAAGAATGGGAGTACTGCCGCGAGCTGGGCTTCGAGCTCTTCCAGGGCTTCTTCTTCGCCCGGCCCGTGACTACCCGGCATCGTCGCATCCCCACCAACCGGGCTCAGGTGCTACGCCTTGTTGCGCGCCTGCAGGATCCCCAGGTAGGGGTGGAGGAGCTGGCGGATCTGGTCAGCCAGGACGTGACCCTGAGCTATCGGCTCCTGCGGTTGATCAACTCCGCCTATTTCCCCATCCGGGAAGAGGTGGAGACCATCCGGCGGGCCGCGGTCCTGCTCGGGATCCAGGGCCTGCGGACCTGGGTGACCTGGATCGCCCTGTCCCGGTTCGACGACAAGCCGGCGGAGCTGCGGGTGGTTACCCTGACCCGGGCGCGGATGTGCGGCCTCCTGGCCGAGGAGGCGGGGCTAGCCGAGGACCAAGGCTTCCTGGTGGGACTCTTCTCCACGCTCGATGCATTGATGGATACCTCCATGACCGAGGTCCTGGCCCATCTTCCGCTGGCCGAGACCGTGCGGGACGCCCTGATCGACCGTGCCGGGCCCGCGGGTGCACTGCTGAATACCGTGGAGGCCCACGAGCGCGGGGATTGGCTGCTCCTGGAGCAGGCCGGCTGGGAGCCGGGGCGGCTGGCCGACGCCTACGTGGAAGCCACGGAGTGGGCCGAGGAGCTAAACGCCACCGTCTAGGCGGCAAGACCGCCGTTTCGCCAGAAGAGGAGGCGAGGGATGCAGATTCCTCCTGAAGTGACCTTTCGCGGAATGGACCATTCCGATGCAATGGAGAACAAGATCCGGGAGCGCGCCCAGAAGCTGGAGCGCTTCTACGATCGGATCATGAGCTGCCGGGTGGTGGTGGAGGCCCCCCATCGCAATCACTACAAGGGCAAGATCTACCATGTGAGCCTGGACGTGACCGTCCCGGGGAGCGAGCTGGTGGTCAACCGGGACCCCGGCGCCAACCATGCCCACGAGGATCCGTACGTGGCCATCCGCGACGCCTTCGAGGCCATGGAGCGCAAGCTGGAGGCGCATGCCAACAAGCAGCGCCGCGAGGTGAAGAATCACCAGCCCGAAGAGGGTTACGCCCGGGTGACCCTGATCCATCCGGACCAGGATTTCGGCATGCTGGAGTCCATCGACGGGCGCAGCATCTACTTCCATCGCCATGCCGTGAAAAACCAGCCCTTGGAGGAAATCCGTTCCGGGGACGAGGTCCGGTTCCTGGAGGAGATGGGCGAAGAGGGCCCCCAGGCCATCATGGTGCGGGTCATCGGTGAGGAGCATCCGGAGAAATAGGGCATCGGGCATCACGCCACCGGATAGAGGAGTGAGGCAGTGGAGCGTACAGTCATCCCCGGCACCGAGATCGCGGTTTCCCGTGTCGGATTGGGCACGTGGGCCATCGGCGGCTGGATGTGGGGGGGCACCGACGAGGAGGAGTCCATCCGCACCATCCACGCCGCCTTCGAGCAGGGTATCGACCTGGTGGATACTGCCCCGGTATACGGCTTCGGCCGCTCCGAGGAGATCGTCGGCAAGGCCCTGGAGCAGTGGGGCCGCCGCGAGGAGCTGGTGGTGGCCACCAAGGTGGGCCTGGAATGGGATGACCGCGAGAACATCCGGCGGAATGCCACGGCCGACCGGATCCGCAAGGAGGTGGACGACTCGCTGCGCCGGCTGCGTACCGAGTATATCGACCTCTATCAGGTCCACTGGCCCGACCCGCTGGTGGCGCCGGAGGAAACGGCGGAGGCCCTGTACGGGCTTTTGGAGGCGGGAAAGATCCGCGCCATCGGCGTGAGCAATTTCTCCCCGGAGCAGATGGACGCCTTCCGCCGGGAGGCGCCCCTGCACACCAACCAGCCGCCCTACAACCTGTTCGAGCGGGAGATCGAGGCGGACGTGCTGCCCTACTGCCGGGACCAGGGCATCGGCCTGGTCACTTACGGGGCCCTGTGCCGCGGTCTACTGTCCGGCAAGATGCGGCCGGATTCCACCTTCGAGGGCGACGATCTGCGTAATGTGGATCCCAAGTTCCAGGCGCCCCGCTACGAGCAGTATCTGGCGGCCGTGGAGCGGCTGGACGACTTCGCGCGCCGGAACTTCGGCGTCGGCGTCCTGGAGCTGGCGGTGCGCTGGCTGCTGGACCGGCCCGGCGTGACGACCGCGCTGTGGGGTGGCCGCCACCCCGATCAGCACCAGCGCCTGGCCAACGTGCTCGGCTGGTCCCTGGACGAGGATGCCATGGAGCGGATCGATGCCATTATCCGCGAAACCGTGACGGATCCCGTGGGGCCGGAGTTCATGGCGCCGCCGGCGCGGGGCTGAGCCCCGGGCCCGTGCGGGAACGGGACATCGCGTACTTGGGCCGGCTCCCGGCCGTTTCCCTCCGAACCGCAGGAAATTCCCATGGCCCAGCCAGCCAGGCCCTTCTGGGAGGGGGTGCGTGACGTGGCCCCCCTGCTCCCCGGTGTGCTGCCCTTCGCCGTGATCACCGGCGCCACCGCCCTGGAGGCCGGCCTTTCCCCGGAGACGGCGGTAGCCATGGCGGTGGGCATCTTCGCGGGGGCGTCGCAGCTGGCCACCGTGCAGCTGGTGGAAGCGGGGGCGGTGCCCTGGGTGGTCGTCGCCACCGCCCTGCTCATCAACCTGCGCTTCGTCATGTACAGCGCCTCCCTGGCGCCGCATCTCGCCCATATGCCGCCGCTGCGACGCTGGCCGTTGGCCTATCTCCTCACCGATCAGGCCTATGCCCTGAGCATGGCGCGCTTCCACCACCGTCCGGGGGAGCCGGACGGCCACAAGCCGTGGTATTACCTGGGCACCGCGGTGACCATGTGGATCGCTTGGCTGATGGGCAATCTGGGCGGTATCGCCTTCGGCGGCCGGGTCCCCGCAGGGCTCTCCCTGCAGTTCGCCATCCCGCTGACCTTCCTGGCCCTGCTGGTGCCCCTACTGCGGGACCGGCCCACGGTGGTGGCCGCGGTTGTGGGTGGGGCCGTGGCGGTGGCGGGAGCCGGGCTACCCTTCAATCTGGGCCTCGTGCTCGGGGGTGTTTCCGGGATCTGCGCCGCGCTCCTGGCCGAAAATCTGCGGCCGGATCCTTCCGCCTCCTGAGCCCCGAGGCCCCCATGGCGAGCGGCACTCTGGCCCTGATCATCCTGGTAATCGGCCTCGGCACCTTCCTCGAGCGCCTGTCCTTCATTCATCTCTCCGACCGGCTGGTGATTCCGACGATCCTGCGGCGGGCCCTGCACTATGTGCCCGCGGCGGTGCTGGCCGCACTGGTGGCGCCCGCCGTGCTCCGCCCCTCGGAGGCGGCGGCCGTGCCGCCGGAGAACTGGCGCCCGGTGGCGGCGCTGGCGGCTGCTCTGCTCGCCTGGCGCACCCGCAACATGCTCCTGACCCTGGCCGGGGGGATGGCCTGCCTTTGGCTCCTGGAGTGGCTGTTCTGATACGGCTTGCCCCGGCGCGCCGCATCCTTTACTGTAAATGTAAATTGTTCTCATTTACATGAAGGAGCGTTCCATGACCATCGCCCGCCGTCCGCGTCAGCCCCGCCGCTCGGAGGATGCCCTGCTTGCCCTGCTCGGCCGTGAGGAGATGGCCTTCACCTTCCTGCGCCGCTTCCTGGGCTAGCGCGGGAAGTCGGCCGGGAAACCGGGGCGGGCGGCGGAGGTCGGAGTGCCGTGGGGAACGGCCGGGACATGCCCGGCCGGTGTCGTTTATACTTCCGGGGCTGTTCCTCGCGCTCCCGCGTTGCGCCGCGGGCCGGGGAGCCGCGGAGGCAGAACACCAGCCTTCCCATTTCTCCGGACGCCGACCCAAGATCCCAATGACGGACATCACCAAAGAAGTCGATCGCCGCCGCACCTTCGCTATCATCTCCCACCCCGACGCGGGCAAGACCACCCTGACCGAGAAGCTCCTGCTCTACGGGGGCGCGATTCAGCTCGCCGGCACGGTCAAGGGGCGCAAGGCCGAGCGCCATGCCACCTCCGACTGGATGGCCATGGAGAAGGACCGCGGCATCTCTGTGACCTCCACGGTCATGCAGTTCCCCTACCGGGAGCGCATCGTCAACCTGCTCGATACCCCGGGCCACGGCGACTTCTCCGAGGATACCTACCGTACCCTCACCGCGGTGGACTCCGCCCTCATGGTGATCGACGCCGCCAAGGGCGTGGAGGAGCGCACCAAGAAGCTCATGGAGGTGTGCCGCCTGCGCGCCACGCCCATCATGACCTTCATGAACAAGCTGGACCGCGAGGGCCGCGATCCGGTGGAGCTCATGGACGAGGTGGAGGAGGTGCTCGGCATCCGCTGCGCCCCGGTGACCTGGCCCATCGGCATGGGCCAGCGCTTCAAGGGGGTGTTCCACCTGCTCCAGGACCGGGTGCACCTGTTCCCCGCCGGTACCGAGCGGGTCACCGAGGGCGAGATCATCGAGGGCCTGGACAATCCGCGCCTCGACGAAGTGCTGGGCGACCAGGCCGCCGAGCTGCGCGACGAGGTGGAGCTGGTGGGTGCCGCCAGCCATGAGTTCGACGCCGAGGCCTACCGGCGCGGCGAGCTCACGCCGGTGTTCTTCGGCTCGGCCATCAACAACTTCGGGGTGGAAGAGCTGCTCGACGAGTTCGTGGCGCACGCCCCGCCGCCGCTTGCCCGTCCCGCGACGGTGGCGTCCGGTAAGGACGCCGATCCGGCCGAGGGGGAGGGGCGCACGGTGGACCCCGCCGAGGAAAAGCTCACCGGCTTCGTGTTCAAGATCCAGGCGAACATGGATCCGAACCACCGCGACCGCATCGCCTTCATGCGCGTCTGCTCGGGGGTCTTCCGCAAGGGCATGAAGGTCCACCAGGTACGCACCGGCAAGGACCAGAAGGTCTCCAATCCGCTGATCTTCCTGGCGAGTGACCGCGAGGGCGTGGAAGAGGCCTATCCCGGCGACATCGTCGGCCTGCCCAATCACGGCACCATCCGCATCGGCGACACCTTCAGCGAGGGCGAGAAGCTCAAGTTCACGGGCATCCCCAACTTCGCCCCGGAGCTGTTCCGCCGCGTGGTCCTGAACGATCCCATGAAGAACAAGGCGCTGAACAAGGGCCTGGAGCAGCTCACCGAGGAGGGGGCCACCCAGCTCTTCCGGCCCTTGATCAACAACGACCTGATTTTGGGTGCCGTGGGCCAGCTCCAGTTCGACGTGGTGGCCGCCCGGCTCAAGGACGAGTACGGCGTGGATGCCCGCTTCGAGGGGGTGAACGTCTCCACCGCCCGCTGGGTGGAAAGCGACGACCCCCGCAAGCTGGAGCAGTTCGAGAGCCGGGTGGAGGAAAACCTGGCCCGGGACGGCGGCGGTGATCTGGCCTACCTCGCCCCCACCAAGATCAACCTCGACCTCGCCATGGAGCGCTGGCCCGATATCGAGTTCCGCGCCACGCGCGAGCACTGACTCCCGGCGCAGGGGATCGCATGGGGGAGCAGCCCGAATACACGGTGCGGGTAAGCCAGCGGGCCAAGCGGGCCCGCCTGAGCGTCTCCCCAGCGGGGCGCGTGGAGGTGGTGATACCCAAGGGGGTGTCCCGCCGGGAGGCGGACGCGCTGGTTGCGGCCAACCGGGAATGGCTGGAGCGTGCCCTGAAACGGGTCCGGAGTCGGCAGGCGGAGCGGCCGGACCTGCATGCGGGGTTGCCGGAGCGAATCCATCTGGCCGCCCTGGGGCGCGGCTGGTCCGTGGAATACGCGGAGTCCGGCGATGGGAAGTCTCGGGTCCGGGAGCGGAACGGGGACGGGCTCCGAGTGCACGCCCCGGATCGGGCGGCGGCGCGCTCGGCGCTCTGCACTTGGCTCCACCGCACCGCCAAGAGCCATCTGCCGGGGTGGCTGCAGGAGGTGGCGGAGCCCCATGGACTGCGCCCAGCCCGGGTAACCATCCGCTGCCAGGCCACCCGATGGGGAAGCTGTTCCGCCAAGGGGGCCGTCAGCCTGAACCGGAACCTGCTGTTCCTGGAGCCGGAGCTGGTGCGCTACCTTTTCCTCCACGAGCTTGCCCATACCGTTCACCTGAACCATTCGCCCGCCTTCTGGGAACTGGTGGGACGGATGGAGCCCGCCTACCAGGCCCTGGACCGGGGCCTGCGCGAGGCCACCGCCCGGGTCCCCGCCTGGGCCCTGCCGGACCGTCTCCTGCCCGCGGATTTTCTCGATTAGGGAACCAACGCGCCGATTCGGCTTCTAAATGTCGTTAGCCCGGAAGGGCCGGGTGAGGCGCAAGGGCCCGTCGGGGGCCCGCGTCGGTATTTTCTTTCTGTAGAGGTTGTAGATGCGTACCGGTACCGTGAAGTGGTTCAACGACGCCAAGGGCTTCGGGTTCATCGCCCCCGAGGACGGCGGCGACGACGTGTTCGTCCATTACTCCGCCGTTCAGGCCGAAGGCTTCAAGTCCCTGGCCGAGGGCCAGCACGTCTCCTTCGAGAGCGAGACCGGCCCCAAGGGCCCCAAGGCGACTCGTGTAGTGGTCGAATAAGCTCCCCCGCAGCACGTTCAGCAGGGCCCCGCTCACCGGCGGGGCCCTGCTGTCTTCGGTCTGTCCTTCCGGCGCGCTTCCTATTATTTCGTGATGCCCCTACGGCTTTTCTCCATCCGCAAAAAAGCTATTGCAGAACAATGTAAGAAGCGTACACTCGGGAGGTGTAGTCTTACTCCGAGGCGACGGGGGATTTCTGGTTTTCGCACGTAGTGCGCCGTATTCCTGAATTGCGCCTAGGGGTCATCTTTTCGTTTTTTTTGTCGAGGTGTCTAATGCGTAGTGGTAATGTGAAGTGGTTTAACGATGCCAAGGGTTTCGGGTTCATCGCCCCCGAGGACGGTGGTGACGACGTGTTCGTCCACTACTCCGCCATCCAGGGCGACGGATTCCGGACCCTGGCCGAGGGCCAGAACGTCTCCTTCGAGAGCGAGACCGGCCCCAAAGGCCCCAAGGCCACTAACGTCGTCGGCCAGTAAGTCCCCCGGCTCAGACAACGTTAAGGCCCCGCCGACCCGGCGGGGCTTTTTTGTGCGCTGCCCCCTGGGGAATGCCGTTGCCGTTTTGCGTTTTGTCTTCTATAGCCTGCCGGAGGTGTCTGGCGGCATACAGAAGGGAAAGGCCTGGCTTCGGAGATCCGGGAGAATTGACTCCTCGCACCCATATATCCCTCTTTTAAACAAAGTAAAGAGAGTTGGCGGTGTGCCTCAGGAGGCGTACACTAAATTCAGGTATCGTGTTTGGACGTGCGTCCGGGTTGGAGGTCCTTGGGGTCCGCCGCCCGCTGGTCCTGGACAAGGACAGCACTGAAGAGCACTTTCTTTTCGCTTAATCTGTCGAGGTGTCTCATGCGTAGCGGTACTGTTAAGTGGTTCAACGACGCCAAGGGCTTCGGGTTCATCGCCCCCGAGGACGGCGGCGACGACGTGTTCGTCCACTATTCCGCCATCCAGGGCGACGGGTTCCGGACCCTGGCCGAGGGCCAGAACGTCTCCTTCGAGAGCGAGACCGGCCCCAAGGGCCCCAAGGCCACCAACGTCGTCGGCCAGTAAGTCCCCCGGCTCAGACAACGTTGAAGCCCCGCCGATTCGGCGGGGCTTTTTTGCGTCCATGGTACCGGATGGATGTCCGGAGGTGCGTCGGAGCGGACCATGGCTTCCCGGCGTGTCCGGGATAGTGACTAGGGGATATCCCCAATGCGGGCCGCAATCACCCTGGCGCGCCCGGTATCCGGGCGCATGTCTTCCCGTGGCACCGCTTTTCTCGCGTTTCGGGGGGTTTGGCTGCCGGGAGAAAGGGGTTTACACTCGCAAGAAGGTGTGGTGCTCGGTCGTGCATCGGGGCCGGAGGTCCTTGGGGTCCGCCGCCCGCTGGTCCTGGACAAGGGCAGCACTGAAGAGCACTTTCTTTTCGCTTAATCTGTCGAGGTGTCTCATGCGTAGCGGTACTGTTAAGTGGTTCAACGACGCCAAGGGCTTCGGGTTCATTGCCCCCGAGGACGGCGGCGACGACGTGTTCGTCCACTATTCCGCCATCCAGGGCGACGGGTTCCGGACCCTGGCCGAGGGCCAGAACGTCTCCTTCGAGAGCGAGACCGGCCCCAAGGGCCCCAAGGCCACCAACGTGGTCGCCGAATAGGTTCCCCCGTATTCGGTTCCGCGCCCCGCCCTTCCGGGCGGGGCGTTTTTTCGCCCCTCCTTAGCCGCATTCCTCCCCGTCGCTTCGTATCGAAAAACCAGCGGTTGGGCCCCGGATGCCTGCATCGGCGCTCTGGGGCCGCGCTACAAGTCCGGGGGAGCATGCCGGGCCAAACGCCGAGAAGTGCCCTCGATCCCGGTCGGCTGCCCTTGAGAAGATGCACCGGCCCCGCCACTCGGCGGATGGGGCCAAGTGGGCACCGCGATGCTTCGCAATGGACGGGGATGTGGAGGTGGAAGGGTCCGAACGGCAAGGAAGCGTGTCCCGGAGTCCGGACGGCGCGAAGGCACGCCGTCCATTCCGGGGGTGGTAGGGCTCAGCCGGCGCGACCGGCCTTCTTGCGCTCGGTCTCGGTGAGCAGCTTCTTGCGCAGCCGGATGGACTCCGGGGTCACCTCCACCAGCTCATCGTCGTCGATGAACTCCAGGGCCTCCTCCAGTGAGGGCTTCTCCGGCGGCACCAGGATGACGTTCTCATCGGACCCGGCGGCCCGGACGTTGGTGAGCTGCTTGCCCTTGAAGGGGTTCACGGTGAGGTCGTTGTCGCGCACGTGGCGGCCGACGATCTGACCCTCGTAGCAGTCCTCGCCGGGGCCGACGAACATGGCGCCGCGGTCCTGCAGGTTGAACAGGGCGTATTCCACGGTCTTGCCCGTGCTCATGCTGATGAGCACGCCGTTCACCCGTCGGCCGTAGTCGCCGGGCTTCACCGCGCCGTAGTGATCGAAGACGTGGAACATGAGGCCTTCACCGGAGGTGGCGGTGAGGAACTCGCTTCGGAAGCCGATCAGGCCGCGGGCCGGGATCTCGTAGTCCAGCCGCACCCGGCCCTTGCCGTCGGGCGCCATGTCCTTGAGCTCGCCGCCGCGCTCGCCGACCTTCTCCATAACCGTGCCCTGATGGTCCTCGGGCACATCCACGGTTAGATGCTCGTAGGGCTCCTCCTTGGCGCCCTCGATCTCGCGGATTACCACCTCTGGCCGGGAAACCGCCAGCTCGTAGCCCTCGCGGCGCATGGTCTCGATGAGCGTGGCCAGGTGCAGCTCGCCGCGGCCGGAGACCCGGAACTTCTCCGCGTCCTCGGTCTGCTCCACGCGGAGGGCGACGTTGTGCACCAGCTCCTGATCCAACCGGTCCTTGATCTGGCGGCTGGTGACGTATTTGCCCTCGCGGCCGGCGAAGGGCGACTTGTTCACAAGGAAGTTCATGGACACCGTGGGCTCGTCCACGGTGAGTGCCGGAAGCGGCTCCACCTCGGACGGATCGCAGAGGGTGTCGGAGATGCTCAGCGGGTCGATGCCCGTGAAGGAGATGATATCGCCGGCGGAGGCCTCCTCCACCTCGATCTTTTCCAGGCCGCGGAAGCCGAACACCTGGCTGATCTTGCCGCTGCGGGTCTCGCCGTGGCGATCGATGATGGAGACCTGCTGGTTCTTGCGGGCGGTGCCGCGTGTCACCCGGCCCACGCCGATGACGCCGGTGAACTTGTTGTAGTCCAGGGCGCTCACCTGGAGCTGGAAGGGGGCGTCGGGATCCACGTCGGGCACGGCCACGTTGTCCACGATGGCCTGGAACAGTGGGCTCATGTCGCCCTCGCGGGCCTCCGAGCTCTCGGAGGCGTAGCCCTCCAGCGCCGAGCAGTAGACCACCGGGAAGTCCAGCTGGTCGTCGCTTGCGCCCAGGTTGTCGAACAGATCGAAGGTCTGGTCCACCACCCAGTCGGGCCGCGATCCGGGGCGGTCCACCTTGTTCACCACGACGATGGGCTGCAGCCCCCGGGCCAGGGCCTTCTCGGTTACGAAGCGAGTCTGGGGCATGGGCCCATCCACCGCGTCCACCAGCAAGAGCACCGAGTCCACCATGGACAGCACCCGTTCCACCTCGCCGCCGAAGTCGGCGTGGCCGGGGGTGTCCACGATGTTGATGCGGTAGCCCTCCCAGTCGATGGCCGTGTTCTTGGAGAGGATGGTGATGCCCCGTTCCTTCTCCAGGTCCGTGCTGTCCATGATGCGCTCGGCCTCGGGGGCCCGCTCGTCAAGGGTGCCGGACTGCTGCAGTAGGCGGTCCACGAGGGTGGTCTTGCCGTGGTCAACGTGGGCGATGATGGCGATGTTGCGCAGATTCTCGATCACGAAGGTCTATCCGTCACGATGGGTGTTGCGGGTTCTCGGGCCCGGGAAACGGGATAGGATAACGCGTTTCGGCCCGTTTCGCCCAAACTTCGGAATCTTCTTGGGGGAAAAGTACCGCGGAGGCTCCCCCGCTCCGGGGGGCTCGGTTCGGTGAACCGGCGAGCCCTTGCGGTGTCGGGGTGCGCTTCCTGGTGCCCAGTGGTAAGCCGGGAGCGGCTAGGAGGCGCGTTTCAGGTCCGCATCGAGCACCGTCAGGGCCTCCCGTGGATCCGGCGGCAGGGCGCGCCCCCAGGACTGTCCCTGCAGGCGCCGGCGCGCGTTCCGGCCGCTCAGGTACAGGGGCACCCGAACCCGTTCGGCGAGCCAGGGGCCCTCCTCTTCGATCAATCCGGGCGGCGGGGCGGGGCCACTGAACAAGACCAAGCCCCCGGCGCGGGCGCGGTCCGTCGCGCCCACCAGGGCCTCCGTCGGGACGTTGGTCCCCATGAGCACGGGCCGGTAGCCGCCGTCCTGAACGATCAGGGCGAAGCTCATGAGGTCCAGCTCGCTGTCGGATTCCGGCAGTCCGGCGAGCATGAGCCGGGGGCCCGCGCTCTGGGCGCGCTGATGCAGGTAGCGCTCTCCCAGCTTGTTGCGCAGGTAGGCGAGGAAGAAGAAAAGCTCCCCTTCTCGCTCCGGCATGCTCACGCGGCGTTCCGCCAGGTCCTCCAGGATCGGCTGGACCAGGTACCGGTTGACCACCTCGGCCGGGTACAGCGCGAGGGCCTCGTTGTGCACGGATTCCAGCGCGCCCTCCTCGAAACCGGAGATGGATTCCAGGAGGCGATTCCGGAAGCCGATCCAGCCGCCGGCTTCCACGGATTCGGGGTCCTCCGGGAAGCGCGCCCCGGGAAGATCCAGAACCGTCCGGATCTGGCCGATGGGAATGCCCTCCTCGAGCAGCTCGAGGATGGTCTGGATACGCTCCACGTCCGCCCGCGAGTACATGCGGTGGCCCTTCGGGGTGCGGCGTGGACGCAGCAGGCCGTAGCGCCGCTCCCAGGCGCGCAGTGTTACCGGCTTCACGCCGGTCATGGAGGCCACGGTGCGGATGGGGTAGAGCCCTGCCTCCCGCGTCGCCGCCGTTTTATTGGACAATCCCATTGCGGCCCTCGCCAGTGCTTACCAGTCCCCATCTTACTATCAAGGTAACTCCGCCGGGCGGGAAAAGATCCATACGGATGTCTTCCCAGCCCATCCTGGCGGCGCCTAGGGCTGCGGCCCATCGGCGGGGCGGAAAGCCTCTTCGGTGGCATGCTCCGAATCGGTAGGGCCCTTTTCAAACCGCTTCAGGTGGTCCCGCACGGGACTGGCACGCTCCATGTGCCGGCCGATGTAGTAGCCCAGCAGGAATGCGGCTATCAGGAAAAGGAGACGGATTTGCATGGGTAGCACCTCTAGCGTCCCCGAGGCGGCCAGGACAGGGGGCGCCGGGGATGGCTCAAGTCCCGGAGCGCCCTGCCTTGTCGCCTACGGGGATGGGGGGTACAAAGGACTGTAGGGCCGTTTCCAGGGCCCGGGTCGTGAGGAGTGCGGTTTTCGACATGGATATCGACACTGTCAGGGTGACCCACTTCATGCCGGGGCGGGTCCGCCTGCGGATGGAGGACATAAAGGGCAGCCCGGAAACCGCCGACTGGGTGCAGTCCATCCTGGAAGGCGTCCAGGGTATCCAGCCCACCGAGGTCAGCACCGTTACCGGAAGCGTCCTGCTTACCTACGATCGCCGCGCGCTCCTTACCGAGCAGGCCGCCGAGTCCCTGGGCGAGGCCCTGTGTACGCTGTTCCCGGACCTGAACGTGGCCAGGCTCCTGGTCTGGCTGGTATCCCTGACCAAATGACCCGAGGCCTGCATCGGCGGGCCGATTGGAGAGGAAGCCATGGCGCTCACGGATGACCTGTTCAATTCCGGCACGGCCAAGGGCCTGGCCATTGGGCTGGGCACCGCCCTCGTGGCGCCGGTGGCCGCCTCGGCGCTCTCCGGCTTCGGACGCCCCGTCGCCCGGGCGGCCATAAAATCCGGGATCATCTTCTATGACAAGGGTCGCGAGACCCTGGCGGAGATGGGTGAGGTCTTCGAGGACCTGGTGGCCGAGGCCCAGGCGGAGCTGGAGGCGGATCGTCATCAAGGGCACCCTCCCGAAGAGGAGCCGGGTACGGACCAAGCCCAGGCGGAGGGCGGCGGCTCCTCCCCGGCTGATCCGGAGCAGGGATGACGCCGCGCGCTCAGATTCGGCACCGGCTCCCCCGGCGTGCTCGCCTGCGCATTCCGGACATGCGCGGGGACGCCGCCTATTTCGCCGCGCTGGAGGAATGGCTGGGTGCGCTCGAGGCCGTGGAGTCGGTGCGCGCCGATCCCCGTACGGGCGGAGTGCTCATCCGCCACGCCGAATCCGCCCTGGATACGCTGGCGGCCCGGGCCGAGGCGGAGGGCCGTTTCCGCCTGGCGCCGCAGGAGCAGCCTTCCGCGTCCATGGACGAGGTCCTGGCGCGCCTGCGCGGCATCGATGCGCGGCTGAACAGCGCCAGTCGCGGGGAGGTGGATCTCCGCGCCGCCCTCTTCCTGGTTCTACTGGCATTGGCCGCCCGCCAGACCCTGCAGGGCCAGGTCATGGCCCCGGCCATCACCCTCCTGTGGTATGCCCGCGACCTCCTGAAGCAGGAGCCCGTACCGGGCTGACCCTTCCTCTTCCCCATATCGCTACGCTACACGTGTTTGTGCGTATTTGCTTCCTGGGCGCAGCTCTTTCTTCGGTCGTGAGCCCGCGCGACGAAACCGGGGCTTCACCGGAGCGCCTCGGCTTCCTCGATCTCCTCCCAGGGTAGCTCCAATTCCGGGCGGCCCATGTGGCCGTATACCGCCAGCTCCTGGAAGAAGTCTCCGGCCCGGGCCTGCGGCAGGTGGCGCAGGCCGAAGCGGCGCAGGATGCCTCCGGGTCGGAAATCCAGGACCGCTTCCAGACGGCGGGCGATCTCGCCGTCCTCCAGGCGCCCGGTGCCGAAGGTTTCCACCTGGATGCTGACCGGCCGCGAGAGGCCCACTGTATAGCTGAGCTGCACCTCGCATTCGCCGGCCAGGCCCGCCGCCACCACGTTCTTGGCGGCATGCCGGGCGGCGTAGGCGCCGATCCGGTCGATCCGTGACGGATCCTTCCCGGAGAGGGCCGCCCCGCTGTGGCGCGAATACTCCCCGTAGGTGTCGATGGCGTTCTTGCGTCCGGTCATGCCGGAATGGGCGGCCGGTCCGCCGCCGATGAAGGGGCCTGCAGGGTTGACGTAGATATTCGTATGGCTGTCGTCGGTCAGCCCCGAATCGGCAAGCACGGGGCGCACCACCTCCTCGGTGAGGGCTTCGTGGAGCGCGGCGGGGCTGGGGTGATCGGCCTGACGCTGGGCGGCGATGAGGCTGACGCTGTGGATCCGCACCGGGCGGCGGTCGCGGTACTCCACGCCCACCTGGATCTTGCCGTCCGGGTACAGTCCCAGGCCCGGGCTGGAATGGCGCGCCCCGGCGAGCCGGGAGGCCAGGCGGTGGCCCACCCAGATGGGCAGGGGCAGGAAGCTCTCGGTCTGCCGGCAGGCGAAGCCGAACACGTTGACCTGATTGCCCGCGGGAAGCCGGTCGAGTGCCTCGTCCGACAGGGATTCCTCGTCCACGCGGGAATATTCCCCTCCCGGCAGCTCCCGGAAGCGGGTGAGGATGGTGCAGTCGCGCGGATTGAAATCAGGATCGCGGTAGCCGGCGCGGTCGATGACGGAGCGGGTTACTTCCGGGATGTCCACCGAGGCGCGGGAGACGAAGCGGGCGGCGATGAATACCACGCCGGTGGCCACGGCGGCCTCGGCGATGACGCGCGTGAAAGGGTCCCGCTCCAGGAAGCGGTCCACCACCGCATCGCTGATCCAATCGCAGAGCTTGTCGGGATGGCCTCCGGTGACCGATTCCGAAGTGAAGACGAAGTCCGTTCTCATGACGCGTCCTCCCCAGGGGGCTCGTAGGGAGCCGCCGGCTTGGTGGCCTCGTTTATCAGGAGGGGGAGCCCGGCCCCGGCAGCCACGGCCAGACCGTCCCGCCAGCCCATGGCGGTGGTGCCCAACAGGCCGCGGAGGGCCGGGACGCCGCTTGCCAGAAGCTGGGCCCCGGCCGCGCCGCCCAGCGCCCAGGCGAGATGGGGGTTGTGCCTGCGGGGGCTTCCCCACAGCACGCGCTGCTCCGAGCGGGTGCTCACCGCGTGGAGGAGCTGGCCCAGGGTCAGGGCCGTGAAGGCGTGGCTGCCCGCCGCCGTACCCGGCCCGTAGCGCCAGCGGCTCAGGGCGTAAACGCCCAGGCTGCCGGCGGTCAGGGTGGCGGTCTCCAGGGCGGTGCGGCGCATGGTCCGTGACGGGATGATGGGCTCCTCGGGGTCGCGCGGTGAACGGTCGAGGACGTCCACCTCCTCCGGCTCCAGGGAGAGGGCCAGGCCCGGGAAGATATCGGTTACCAGGTTGATCCAGAGAAGCTGCATGGGCGTCAGGATCTGGCTGCCGGTGAAGAGCGTACCCGACAGCATCACGGCGATCTCGCTGAAGTTGGTGGCCAGTAGGAAATGGACCGCCTTCTGGATGTTGCCGTAAATGGTGCGCCCCCGGCCGATGGCCGTGCCCATGGTGGCCAGCTCGTCGTCCTCCAGCACTACGTCGGCCACGGAGCGCGCCACCTGCGTACCGCTGCGCCCCATGGCCACACCGATGTCCGCGGCCTTGAGGGCGGGACCGTCGTTCACGCCGTCCCCGGTCATGGCCACCACGCGACCCGCGTGCTGTAGGGCCTCGACGATCTGCAGCTTGTGGGCCGGGCTCACCCGGCTGAAGACGTGGACATGGGGAACCACGCCGCGCAGCACCTCGGGGTCCATCTTCTCCAGGCGCGTGGAATCCAGGATCTCCAGGCTGTCCCCGCCGGCCAGCCCCAGCCGCTTGCCGATGGCGTAGGCGGTGGCGGTCTGATCGCCCGTGATCATGATGGTCTCGATCCCCGCCCGGTGGAACTGCTGGATCACCTCCCGCATCCCCGGCCGGATGGGATCGGCCAGGCCTACCAGGCCCAGCCATTCCAGGTCGCGCCCGCCGCGGTGGTCCACTCCGGGGGCAACCTTCCGGGCGGCCAGCCCGAGGACCCGGAGGCCGTCACCGGCCATGGCCTCGTTGTCCCCCAGGATGCGGCGCCGGTGTCCCTCGTCCAGCGGATAGGCCTCGCCGTTGGCGCGAAAGCGGGTGCAGCGCTCCAGCACGGAAGCCGGGCTGCCCTTGACCAGCACCACCTGACCCCCTTCCGGGGGCTCATGGATGGTGGTCATGTAGGGGCGTCCCTCGGCTCGGTGGTGGATGGTGGCAAGCGGGTGGCGCCTGCGCAGCCGCCCCACCCCGATGCCCGCGTCGCGGGCGGCCTCCAGTAGCGCGGTCTCCGTGGGGGAGCCGGTGAAGTCCGCCGCCTGCCCGGAGGCCGCGATTTCCGCCTCGCTGCACAGGGCGGCGGTTTCCAGCAGGGCCGTCAGCTCCGGATGGGCCGCGGATTCGGCGGGGGCACCCCCCACCTGGAGGCGCCCTTCTTCCATGGTGAAGCGGGACTCGCCGGCGGTAGCCTGCACCAGGCTCATCTTGTTCAGGGTGAGGGTGCCGGTCTTGTCGAGGCAGAAGACCTGCACGGAGCCCAGGGTCTCCACGGCGCCGATCCGGCGCACGGCCACCTGGTGCCGGCGCATGTCCCGGATCCCCATGGCCAGGGTGGTGGTGGCCACCGTGGGCAGTCCCTCCGGAACGGCGGCCACGGCCAGGGAGATGGTGGATTTCAGCATGGTCAGCAGGCTCTGGCTCCGCAGCAGCCCGAGCAGGAACACCGCTGCGCAGGCCGCCGCGCTGATAAGCACCAGCCGCTTGCCCAGCATATCGAGCTGCCGCTGCATGGGCGTTGCCGGGGAGCGTGCCGTGCCCAGCATGGCCTGGATCCGACCGATCTCGCTCCCCGCTCCCTTGCCGACGACGAAACCGCGGCCACTCCCGCCGGTGACCAGCGTGCCCATGTAGGCCATGTTCCGGCGCTCTCCCAAGGGCGTGTCGGGCGAGGTCCGATGGGCGGCCTCCTTCTCCACGGGCAGGCTCTCGCCGGTAAGACTGGATTCGTCCACGCTCAGGCGGTGGCTCCGGACCAGGCGGACATCCGCAGGGACGGTGGTCCCGGGGGAAATCTCCAGGAGGTCGCCGCTGACCAGGTCCTCCGCGTCGAGATGCCGGCGCCGGCCGCCGCGGAGCACGGTGGCCTGCTGCGGGGCCGCTCGGGTCAGGCTGCGGATGGTCCGCTCCGACTGCCGCTCGGTGGCGTAGCCGATGGCCGCGTTGACTCCCACCACCGCCAGGATGACCGCCGCGTCCAGGACCCCGCCGGTGGCCACGGATATGCCCGCCGACCCGACGAGCAAGCCCACGGGAACGTTGAGGACCTGGTCCAGGAGGATCTCGCGCACGCTCCGGGGACGGTCTTCTCCGAGCCGGTTGGGCCCTTCCTCCCGGAGGCGGGCTTCGGCGGTTTCCGGGGACAAACCGGTATGCGGGGAGGTTTCCAGGAGGCGGGCCGCCTGCTGCGGGGCGTGGCTGTGCCAGGGGGTGGTCCCCGGGCCCGGGGTGCCGCCATCTCCGGCGGCGTCGGCTTTGTCCGCTGTGGCACCGCCCCGCTCCGTGCCGGTGTCGGGGACGGCCTCCGCGAGGAGCGAGCCCAGCACGTCCTGGAGGGCGGACCGGGTCAGATCCGGGGTGTGGTGCGCCAGCAGGGACCCGGTGCGGGAGCTGGCGCGTACGCTGTGGATGCCGGAAAGCCGGCCCATTTCCTCCTCGAGCCGGGTGCCGAGCCCGGGATTCCGGTGCAGGGCGGGAATGGCGAAGCGGGTACGGCCCCGGACCGCGGCATGGCGGATGGAAAAGGGCTGCCCGGGCGCGGCGGGAGTGGGCTCCACGGAGTTGGCCGTGAGGCCGGATAGCATAGGACGCATCCTCGGCGGTGACCCGGCGCCGGGCGGCCGGTATCATTGCCATTGAAGCCCAATGGCCGGGGCCTGCCAAGGCCCGTAGGCACGACCCCATCCAGCCTAAGGAGCTCCCGAACCATGGCCGAAGACGAGCCCCGCGAACGCCCCGCGAGCACCCTGGGAATGCGCCACCTCGCCCTGTTCGTACGGGCGTTCGAGGAGTGCGAGCACTTCTACGGCGCCCTGCTGGGCATGGCCGTGGAGTGGCGGCCGGACGACGACAACGTGTACCTCAGCTCGGGGCCCGACAACCTGGCGCTGCACCGGGTGGGCGCGCCGCCCGCGGCCTTCGACGACCCCCACGCGCAGCACCTGGACCACCTCGGCTTCTTTCTGCCCGACTTCGAGGCGGTGGATGCCTGGTACGCCTTCCTCGGCGGCCACGGGGTCCGCATGAAGACCGAGCCACGCACCCACCGGGACGGCGCGCGCAGCTTCTACTGCTACGACCCGGACGGCAACACCGTGCAGATGATCTGCCACCCGCCGATTCTGGAGTGGGAGGCCGGTCGGAGCTAGCGGGCCAAGGCGCCGGAGTGCCCTGGCGGATCCGCCGGGGAAGGCTTTCCGGCGCCGGGAAAAGGAAGGCCCTCCCGTGCAGGGAGGGCCTTCTTCGCTCGTGGCAGGAGGGCCGGACTAGCCTTCGCCCTCCTCCAGATCGAGGTGGTTCACGTCCGTATGCCGGACGTCCTTGCCGTGGACCATGTAGATGACGTACTCGGTGATGTTCTTGGAGTGATCGCCGATGCGCTCCAGGGCCTTGGCCACGAACAGGATGTCGATGGTGGCCGAGATGTTGCGCGAGTCCTCCATCATGTAGGTGAGGAGCTCGCGGAAGATGCCCTCGAACATCTCGTCGATCTTGGCATCCTCCTGGTGGATGCGCAGGGCGGCCTCCGCGTCCATGGCGGCCAAAGCGTCCAGCGCCTGGCGGGTCTGGTTGCGCACCGCCTCCGACATGGAGGGAATGGCCAGATTGCGCTTCAGCGGTTTCCGCCCGCTCAGGTGCTTGGCCATGCGGGCGATTTTTTCCGCCTCGTCGCCCATGCGCTCCAGGTCGGTGATGGTCTTGATGGCCGTCATGACGAAGCGCAGATCGCGGGCCGCGGGGGTCCGCCGCGCGAGCAGGGAAACGGCCTTCTCGTCCGCGGCCACCTCCATGGCGTTGACGGCGTGGTCCTCGCGGATGGCGCCTTCGGCGGTCTCCTCGGATCCTTCCGTGAGGGCCCGCACCGCATTCTCGATCTGCTCCTCCACCTTGCTGCCCATGTTCAGGACATCGTCCCGAAGGGCTTCCAGCTCCTGATCGTAGCGGTGACTGATGTGATGGTCCCGGCTCTGCATGGTAAGAGGCTCCTCAGCCGAAGCGACCGGTGATGTAGTCCTCGGTCTTCTTCTCCCGGGGATTGGTGAACATGGTTTCGGTATCGTCGTACTCGATGAGCTCACCCATGTGGAAGAAGGCCGTGTAGCGGGCTACGCGGGCGGCCTGCTGCATGTTGTGGGTGACGATGAGGATGGTGTAGTTCTGCCGCAGCTCATCGATGAGCTCCTCGATGGTGGCCGTGGCCACGGGGTCCAGGGCCGAGGCCGGCTCGTCCATGAGGATCACCTCGGGGCTGACGGCGATGGCCCGGGCGATGCAGAGGCGCTGCTGCTGGCCCCCGGAAAGTGAGGTGCCCGGCTGGTCCAGGCGGTCCGCTACCTCATTCCATAATCCCGCCTTGCGGAGGCTGGTCTCCACCAGATCGTCCATCTCCGCGCCTTTCCTGGCGATGCCGTGAATGCGCGGGGCGTAGGCGATGTTCTCGTAGATGCTCTTGGGAAAGGGATTGGGCTTCTGGAAGACCATACCGACCCGGGAGCGCAGCTGGACCACATCCACGCTCGGGTCGTAGATGTCCTGGCCGTCCAGGTAGATCCCCCCCTTTACGTGCACGCCCTGGATGAGGTCGTTCATGCGGTTGATGCAGCGCAGGAAGGTGGACTTCCCGCAGCCGGAGGGGCCGATAAGGGCGGTAACCTCCCGCTCCTGGACATCGAGATTGATGTCGTAGAGGGCCCGGGTCTCGCCGTACCAGAGGCTCAGGTCCTTCACCTGGACCTTCACTTGGCCGGATCCGGGGGCCGCGTGCGGTGCCCCGGAGGCGGGGACCTCCGTGTGCATGGGGGTGCTGCGCCCCGCTTCCTGCGACGGGCCTTGCTGCTGGTCGGCCGCTTTTCCGGGATCGCCGCCGCTGGACCCCCCGGGATGGGATTGGGGCTCGGAATCGGCGGATTTCGGCTGTTGCATGGTTCGATTCTCCCTACCAGCGCCGTTCGAAGCGCCTGCGCAGCAGGACTGCGGCGGCGTTCAGGGTAAGCAGTACGGCCAGCAGCACAATGATGCCAGCGGCGGTGAGCTCGGCAAAGGCGCGCTCCGGCCGGGAGGCCCAGGTGAAGATCTGGGCCGGGAGCACGGTGGCGGCATCCATGACCCCGTCCGGCGGGGACGGAATAAAGGCCATCATGCCCACGATGAGCAGTGGCGCCGTCTCTCCCATGGCCTGGGCCAGGCCGATGATGGACCCGGTGAGGATCCCGGGCAGCGATAGCGGCAGGACGTGGTGCGCCACCATCTGCAGCCGGGAGGCACCGACGCCGAAGGCTCCCTCGCGGATGGAATCGGGAACCGCGCGCAGCGCGGCGCGGGTGCTGATGATGATGATCGGCAGTGTCATGAGTGCCAGGGTGAAGCCGCCCGCCAGCGCCGAGGAGCGCGGCACCCCGAAGAAGTTGATGAACACCGCCAGGCCGAGCAGGCCGTAGAGGATGGAGGGCACGGCGGCGAGGTTGTTGATGTTGACCTCGATGGCCCGCGTGAAGCGGTTGTCGGAGGCGAACTCCTCCAGGTAGACCGCCGTCATCACGCCGATGGGGAAGCTCACCAGCATGGTCACCAGCAGGGTGTAGAGGGTCCCCACCACCGCGGAGCGGATGCCGGCCATCTCCGGCATGGTGGAGTCGCCGGCGGTGAACAGCTTCCAGTTGAAGGCCAGTTCGGCGCGGCCCTGCTCGGCGAGTCGGTCGACGATCCGCCGGTCCTGGCGGGAGAGCTGGTTATGCTTGCCCTTGAGGTACTGGTCCACGCCGATATCGGCGATCACCCACTTGGTGACGGTCTTGCCCAGGAGGGCCGGCCTGCGCTCCACCTGATTGGGGATCTGGCGGAGGAAGCCGCGGCTCACCAGATACCGGACGTCCTCCTGCAAGGCCGCCAGGGGCAGCTCCACGGAGCGCTCGCTGTAGGTGACCTCCACCTTGATCTGGGCGCGCTGGAAGGCCTGGTAGCCCTTGCTGATGATGTCGCCGAAGAAGAAGACGAGAAAGGCGACCGCCAGGGTCAGGGCGCCGATGCACAGGGCCTTGAAACGGCGCTCCGCGCGGTAGCGGCGCCTGAGTAGCTTCTCGGTGCGGGAATTGGGGGTGGCCATGGTCTCTAATGGGCCTTATTCGTATTTCTCGTGGAAGCGACGGACCACGTATACGGAGATCATGTTCAGGGCCAGGGTGACGATGAAGAGCACCAGCCCCAGGCCGAAGGCCGACAGAGTCTCGGGACTGTCGAACTCCTGATCCCCGGTAAGCGCGTCGACGATGCGCACGGTCACCGTGGTCATGTCCTCCAGGGGGTTCGCGGTCAGGTTGGGACGCAGACCCGCGGCCATGACCACGATCATGGTCTCACCCAGCGCCCGGGAAACGGCCAGGATGAAGGCCGCCACCACCCCCGGCAGTGCCGCCGGAAGCAGTACGTGCTTGATGGTCTCCGAGGGCGTGGCACCCAGCGCGAAAGAGCCCTCCCGCATGCTCTGGGGGATGGCGCTGATGACATCGTCGGACAGGGACGAAACGAAGGGGATGATCATGACCCCCATGACGACCCCCGGTGCCAGGGCGTTGCTGTAGGAGGCCTCCAGGCCCACGGCCGTGGCGGCCTGGACCACCAGGGGGCTCACCGTGATGGCGGCGAAGAAGCCGTATACCACGGTGGGGATGCCGGCCAGCACCTCCAGGGTCGGCTTGGCGGCGGAGCGGACCTTCGTGGGCGCGTATTCGGACATGTAGATGGCCGAGAGCAGGCCCACGGGCAGGGCCACCGCCATGGCGACGGCGGTGATCATGAAGGTGCCGGCGAACAGGGGGACGGAGCCGAACTCCGCCTGGGCCTTGCCCTCCGCGCCGCGTCCCGCGCCGCCCAGGAAGGCGGTATCCGGACTCCAGGTGGTGCCGGTGAGGAACTCCCACAGGCTGACCACCTGGAAGAAGCGGATGGCCTCGAAGAGGATGCTGAAGATAATGCCCAGGGTCGTCAGGATGGAAACCAGGGAGGCGGCCAACAGCAGCCAGCGCACCACCGCCTCGACGATGTTGCGTGCCCGCAGCGCCGGGTGGACGCTGCGCATGGCCAGTGCCAGGCCCCCCGCGGCCACCAGGAGGCTGGCCGTGAGGGTCATGGATGCGGGCGGCGTAGCCAGGCCGAGCAGCTGCAGGAGGCTGGCGGCCAGGGCTACGGCCAGGGCCGGCAGGGCGAGCCAGACCACCGCGTACCAGCCGTAGAAGCCCGGCCGGGAATGAAGGGGGGGGCCGCTTCCGAAGGCGAGTACCCGACGGCGGCCCAGCATGTAGGCCAAGGCCATCAGGGGAAACAGGCCTCCTAAGAAGAGCAAGGCGGCTTGTCCGGGGCTCAAGGACTGCTCCTCAATGGTTCCGGCCGGAAAGGGGGCGCCATTATACCGATCATGTCGCGAAATGCCGCCCCTGCGCAGGGAATTCCCGCGGAGGGTATGTCCTGTGGGGGCCGGACGGCCGAAAAATCGGGAAAACGGGCCTGTAATCAGGCGCCTGCCCGTAAACCTGTATCGCCGTGCGCATACGGATAACAAAAGGAGCCGGCCAGAACATTCTGGCCGGCCCGGCGGTCCAGAGCGGGGCCGCTATTTCAGGTCGGCCAGCTCCAGGGCCTCGTGCTCCCCGGCTCGCTGGCGGATCGCCTCGCGCCGCTCCTTGGGTAGCGGGATGAGGCCGAGTCGCTTCAGATAGCCCAGGTCGCCGACCATCTTCTCCGAGAGGAAGAGGTTCACGTAGTCATAGAGTCCGGGAACCTCGCCCGCGTGGGCATTCTTCACGTAGAAGAACAGGCTCCGGGACACCGGGTATTCCCCGGAGGCGATGGTGTCGGGCTTCGGCGCCACGCCGTCGATGCGGGAGCCCTGGATGCGGTCCGTGTTCTCCTCCAGGAAACCGTAGCCGAAGATGCCGAGGGCATTCTTGTTCTGGATCAGCTTCTGGACGATCAGGTTGTCGTTCTCGCCCGCGGGCACGTAGACGCCGTCCTGGCGGATCTTGGTGTACCCCCCGCCGTAGCCCTCCATCTCCTCGGAGGCGGCCTCCATGACCAGCTCCTCGAAGGCATCCCGGGTGCCGGAGGTGGTGGGCGGGCCGTAGATGAGGATCTCCTCATGGGGCAGGCTGGCGTCGATGTCGTCCCAGTGTTTGTGGGGGTTCTTCACCAGCTCGCCGTTCTCGGGCACCTGCGCGGCCACCGCCAGGGTGATCTGCTCGCGGGTGAGCTTGAACTGCGGAGCGTCGACGCTGTTGGCCAGCACGATGCCGTCGGAGCCGATCACCGCCTCGGTGATGCTCTTCACGCCGTTGTCCTGGCAGCGCTTGAGCTCGCTGACCTTGATGCGGCGGGAAGCGTTGGTGATGTCGGGGGTGTCCGCACCGGATCCTGCGCAGAACAGCTTTAGCCCGCCGCCGGAGCCGGTGGATTCGATCACGGGCGTGGGGTATTTGGTGGTGGCGCCGAACTCCTCCACCACATAGCTGGCGAAGGGGTAGACGGTGCTGGAGCCGACGATGCGGATCTGCTCGCGGGCTTCCGCCTGGCCCGCCGTTACCGCCAGCACCGCGGCCGCGGCCACGCCGATGGTGCGCAGCATCTTCATGGTACATGCCTCCGAATGGGTGTGGATTGGCTGCCTGTCTCCAGGAGGTCGCTTCCAGCCAATGGTGAGTGTCCCACTGCTTTATTACAAAATTGTTACAAGGCCTTGTGGACGCCTCCGGACAGCGGTTTTTCCCGCTCCCCGGCGGGGTGGTCGGGGAGTACGGCGGAGAAGCGGGAGCCCCTTCCGGGCCGGCTGCTTACCTCCAGGTGCCCCCCGTGGTGCTGCAGGATGTGCTTGACGATGGACAGCCCCAGTCCGGTACCGCCCACCTCGCGGGAGCGGCCCTTGTCCACGCGGTAGAAGCGCTCGGTCAGCCTTGGCAGGTGCTGCGGCTCGATACCGATGCCGGAGTCCTGGACATGGACGGCGAGCTCCCCGGCGCGCGGCTCCACCTGGATCTCAACGGTGCCCCCGGCCGGGGAATATTTCAGCGCGTTGTCGACCAGGTTCCCCAGTGCCTGGTTCAGGGAATCCGCCTCGCCGTACCAGTGGTAGCCGGCCAGGGTGGCGGAGTCGGGGAGGATCAGCGCGATGTCCTGGTGTGCCGCCGTGCCCGAGAACTGATTGGAGAGGTTGGCGATCAGGGCGTCCAGGGCCACGGGGGTTTCCGGGGCGGGCTCGGGCCGGCCTTCCAGCCGGGAAAGGGTGAGCAGGTCGGCCACCAGCCCCTGCATGCGCCCGATCTGGTCGTTCATGATGGCGAGAAACTCCTGGCGCCGCTCCCGCTCCAGGTCGGGGTCCCCAAGCAGGGTCTCGGCGAAGCCCCGCAGGCTGGTGAGGGGGCTCTTCAGCTCGTGGGAGACGTTGGCCACGAAATCCTCCCGCATCTGATGGAGGCGCAGCCGCTCGGTGATCTCCTCCACTACCAGCAAGAAGGTGCCGTCCTCTTTGTGGGTCACGGTAAAGGAGAGCGTTCGCGAGGGATCGGGGTGATAGGGGGCTGTGCCGTGCCGCAGCGCCTCCCCGTCGTCGCTGAACAGATGCTGCAGGCTCGGTTCGCGGAGCCAGCCCTGCAGACGCTGACCGTGACCCCGTTCGGGGTCCAGGGCGAGGAGCTCGAAGGCCTTGCCGTTGGCCTCCATGAGGCGGCCGCGAATATCGAGGAGCGCTACCCCCACCGGGAGCTCCTGGGCGAGCCCCTCCAGCTGGGAGAGCCGGCGCCGGGTTTCCCGGATCTGGCGGTCGCGGTGCTTGAAGTAGTAGCGGAGCTCGCTTTCCAGGGTGTCCCATGCATGCGCTCCCTGCAGGGCCACCACGCCCTCCCGGGAGCGCAGCCAGCGCCGCAGGGCGAACAGCCGGGTCCGGGCCCATGCCCAGCCGATCATGCCCCCCAGCACCATTCCCCCCAGGCCGAGGGCGATGACGGGCCAGCGCGCCTGCAGGGCGCCCATGAGGGCCACCATAAGCCCGAGCGCGATGACCCCGCGGGCGCCGACGGGGAGGAGCCGCATCAGCCGGCTCTACAGGGCGGCGAAGCGATAACCGGCGCCGCGCACCGTCTGCACCAGATCGCGTGGCGCCACCGGCTCCAGGGCCTGTCGCAGGCGGCGGACGTGGACGTCCACGGTGCGCTCTTCCACTTCGGCGTGGGGTCCCCACAGCCGGTCGAGGAGCTGGCCGCGCTCATAGACCTGGCCCGGGTGGGTCATCAGGAACTGAAGGAGCCGGAATTCGGTAGGCCCGAGGTGGACCTCCTGGTCCTCGAAGAATACCTGTCGCTGGCCTGGATAGAGCCGCAGCTCGCCGACGGTGAGCACTTCCTCCTGGAGCTCCGGGTAGCTGCGCCGCAGGAGGTTGTTGACCCGGGCCACAAGCTCCCGGGGCGAGAAGGGCTTGGGGATGTAGTCGTCCGCGCCCGTCTCCAGACCGCGCACCCGGTGGTCCTCCTCGCCCTTGGCGGTGAGCATGATCACCGGGATGTGGCTGTAGGCGCCGTCCTCGCGCATGGACTTGCACAGGTCCAGCCCGCTCATACCGGGCAGCATCCAGTCGAGGATGGCCAGGTGGGGGCGCTCGTACGCCAGCCGCTCGAAGGCCGTTTCGGCGTCGCCGGCCAATTCCACGCGGAAACCGGCGGATTCGAGGTTGTGCTGGACGAGCACCTGGATGGGGGCTTCGTCCTCCACGAACAGGACCCGGATGGGCCCGGTGCTGGCGGGAAACTGATTGCTCATGGCTGGCCGTACGCTTTCTTTACGGTTCGGGCTAGATCCAGTAGGAGCCCACGGTCAGGAATTTGGAAGTCAGGCGCATGCCCGTCCGGACGGGGAAAGGCAAACGACGGCCGCCGCCCTCTTCGGCCCATTCGGCGTGGTGGCGCTCGTCGAGATACATCTGCTCCAGCACCGCCCGGCTGCGCGGGTCGTTGTCCGGAACCTGTTCCAGGTGTCCCTGCAGATGCCGCATGACCTGGCGCTCGGTCTCCGCCACGAAGCCCAGACTCCAGCGGTCTCCCGCGAGGCCGGCCACCGCGCCCATGGTGACGGAGCCGGCGAGCCACAGGGGGTTGAGCCGGCTGGCCGGCACCCCGCTGGCCGCCATGCGCTCGCTGCACCAGTTGAGGTGGTCCTGCTCCTCGCGGGCGGCCTGATCCATCTTGTCGGCCACTTCGGAGGTGCGGGCGGTGAGGCTTTGGCCCAGGTACAGGCCCTGGGCGGCCACTTCGCCGGCGTAGTTGACCCGCATGAGGCGGCCGATATGACGAGCCTGGCCGCTTCCCGGACCCGGCCCGCCCGGCGCCGGCAGGTCCAGCGCCGGTGAAGGGCGGCTCTCGGCCTGCTCGTCCGGAACGCCGGCCACCGTGCGCAGGGCCCGGTCGAAGTGCCGGATGGCGGTCTCTAGGAACAACGACGGCATGATGGAACCCTCTCGGCGGCTGGTTGACCATTGGGTACGGGCCACCGAACCGGCTTTCCAACCGTCCCGCCGGGAGGCATTATTGCCGGGCTCCATGGTAGGAAGCCCCTGTTCCACGGGGCGGTTGCCGTAAATCCGGTAGCGCAAGGATGGATAATAAATGAGTCAATTCTATTACAGCCACCATATTTTCATGTGCCAGAACGTCCGGACGGACGGGCGTGATTGCTGCAACAGCGATGGCCGGGCGGGGGAGCTGCGTCAGTACGCCAAGGATCGGGCCGGGGAATGGGGCCTGAAGAAGCCGGGCGGCGTGCGGGTCAACCAGGCCGGTTGCCTCGGACGCTGCAGCGAGGGTCCCTGCATGGTCATCTACCCCGAAGGTATCTGGTATCGTTACCAGAGCGCGGAAGATATTGACGAAATCCTTTTCGAGCACATCATGAACGGCGAGCCGGTTACGCGTTTGCGGCTGGACGATGAGTGACGGCCGGGGTCTCCATGCCTCCGGCGGACGGGGCGAATTCCTCGATCTGTCCGGTCCGGCCGGCCGGCTGGAGGCCTGTCTGGGGCTGCCGCGCGGCAGCGCGCCGAGCGCCGCCGTGCTGCTGTGCCACCCCCATCCCCGGTACGGTGGGACCATGCACAATAAGGTGGTGGTCTATCTGGCGCGTGCGCTGCGGGCCCGGGGTGCGGCCACCCTCCGCTTCAATTTCCGGGGGGTGGGGACCAGCGGCGGACAGTTCTCCGGCGGACCGGGGGAGGTGGCCGACGCGGCGGCAGCGCTGGAGGCCCTAGCCGAACGCCTCCCCGGTGTGCCTTTGGGAGTGGCGGGCTTCTCCTTCGGGGCCTATGCGGGGCTGCGCGCTGCGGCCCTGGACGATCGGGTGCGGCAGCTGACGGCGGTGGCGCCGCCGGTGGCCTGGTACGACTTCGGCTTCCTGGAAACCGATCCGCGGCGGACCCTGCTTGTGCAAGGCGGGGCGGACGAGGTGGTGGATGCGGAGGCCGTGGATGCCTTCCGTGGGAAGATGGGCAAGGAGCCGGAATGGCTCTACTATCCGGAGGCGGATCATTTCTTCACCGGCCTGGTGCGGGAAATGGCCGGGCAAGTGGCCGAGCACGCACTGGAAGAGGCGCTGACGCCCGCCTAGGCGGCTGCATGAACCCCGCGGCATACCGCGCGCTCGTGCGCGGCGCGGGGGCGTCCCACATCCCGGGCGGAGGATAGGTGCGCCATGTCGGAAGCGATGGAGCAGCTGGGCCGGGCGCCGCTCTTCCGGAATCTGGGGGAGGACGTGCTTGCGGAGATTGCGGGATTTACCCATTCCCGCAGTCTGGATCGCGGGGAGCCCCTGTTCCAGGCGGGGGATCCCTTCCGCAGCTTCTTCGTCGTCAACAGCGGCCACATCCAGCTTTCCCGCCTGGCCAGCACGGGCCACGAGAAAGTGGTGGAGATCATCGGTCCCGGCGAGACCTTCGCCGAGGCGGTGCTGTTCATGGACGGCAAGAAGTATCCGGTGGATGCCCGGGCCCTGGAGGCCACGGAGCTTCTGGAGATCGGCGCCGAGGGCTTCAACCACCTGCTGGACAGCAGGCCGGGCCTGACCCGCAACCTGCTCGGCGCCCTCAGCAAGCGGCTGCACCAGCTGGTTCAGGATGTGGCCGCCCTCACCCTGGAGGACGCCACCGGACGGGTGGTGGGCTATCTCCTCGCCCAGGCGGAGGGTGCCGGCGGGGAGGTTCATTTACCGGCGAAGAAGGCGGCCATCGCCAGCCGCCTGGGCATTCAGCCGGAAACCTTTTCCCGGGTGCTGGGCCGCCTCCGGGAGGCGGGGGCCATTGAGGTGGAGGGCGACCGCATCCGCATCCGGGATTCCGAGCGGCTTCAGGAAATCCTCAAGGCCTGAGGCGCACTGGTTTTCGTAGGGCGGTGCCCGCTTTTCCACTTTGATATGCGTCAATGCGCTGCAGGCCCCCATCCGGTGTGCTGTGGTTGGTACATCGGCAAGGGAGCCGCCCAATGCACCCCCGCAACCGCTGGTTTATCGTCTGTTCCCTCCTTTACGCCGTGATCGGCGGCGGCTTCGGCGCCGTTCAGGCGATCGCCCCGGGACTCCTCCCGGGAGCTCCCGCGCGCGCCCACGGCCACATCATGCTGCTGGGCTTCGTGGCCATGATGATCTACGGCGTCGCCCTCCATACCCTCCCCCGCTTCGCCAACAGGCCCCTGTACTCCGAGCGGTTGGCCAACCTGCAGCTATGGGCGGCCAATATTGGCCTGGTCCTGCTGGTGGTGGGGTGGCTGGGGTATTGGAAAGCGGTGCTGTTCACGGGCGGCACGATCGCCTGGGCCGCCATGGCGGTCTTTGCCTATAACATCCTCCGTTCCGTGTCCGCGCGTCCCGCCGAGGAGGAAGGAGGCTGACATGGCGAATTACCGCGGCTGCGATCTGCCCGAGGACCTCTACTACGATCTGGACTATGTCTGGGTGCGGCCGGAGGAGGACGGCACCTTCACGCTGGGCATCACCGACCCGGCCCAGACCATGAGCGGGCGGGTGCAGTACGCTCGTTTCAAGAAGCCCGGCAAGCGTATCCGGAGCGGCAAGCCGGTGGGCCGACTGGAGAGCAGCAAGTGGGCCGGCGGCATCCCCGCGCCCTTCGATGGCGAGATCGTCGCGGTGAATTCGCTTATGGAGCAGGATCCCGGCCAGGTGAACATCGCCCCCTACGGAGAGGCCTGGCTGGTGCGGCTGCGCCCCGAGAATCCGGAGAGCGCGCTCGAGAACCTCGCCACCGGGCAGCAGGCCCTGGAAGCCATGAAGGTGTGGGTCGACCGCTACGATGTCTACTGCATGCGCTGCGCGGTTCCGGGCGCCGAGGAAGAGGACGTGCCGTGAAGGTAACCCTGCTGGTCTCGGAGTGGTGCAGCGTCTGCCCCAACGCCGAGCGGATCTGGCGCCAGGTCAATGAGGAGAAGGACTTCGAGCTCGAGGTCCTGGACGTGGCGCAGCCCGAGGGCCGGAAGGTGGTCGCCGAGAAGCTGATCAAGACCGTCCCCGCGACCCTGGTGGACGATGCGCTGAAGAAGGTGGGCGTGCCCGGGGCCGAGGAGGCCCGGGAGCTGGTCCGTTGCGCCCCGCCCCGCGAGGGTGGTGGCGAGGCCCGGGAAGAGGCAGGGGCGACCATGACCATGCGCCGGGGGCCCCGCCACATGGTCCGCGCCTCGGTGGTCTACCTTACCCTGGCAGGGCTTACCCTGGTGGGCCGGGGGGACCTTCTGGGCGGAGGAATCGGCCTGTTCCATCTGTTCACCTACGGTTTTTTGGTCTTCATGATCTTCGGGGTGGCAGAGCACATGCTGCCCCGCTTCACCGGGCACGCGGTCCGCACTGGATGGCTGCCGTCCGCCCAGCTCGCATTCCTGCACGGCGGGCTGTGGCTGTTCGTCGCCGGCCGCTGGCTCGGGGGGACGGAGATGGCGGGCGGCGGCGCCCTGCTTATGTGGGGGGGCGTGCTGGCCGCCAGCGCCCGTCTCCTGCCCCTGGTGTGGCGGCCCTCCACGGCGGAGCGGGCCGCGAGCGCGGAAGTGGCTTGAACCAACGGGCCGGGCAGGCTATACTTTTCCGCTTTCTCCGGGGCAACCCCCAGCAAGAACGAGTTTCGGAGCGGGCTCGATGAAGACCTATTCGGCGAAACCGGACGAGGTGCAGCGTAACTGGTACGTGGTGGATGCCAGCCAGTACCGGCTCGGTCGTCTGGCCACGGAAGTGGCCCGGCGCCTGCGCGGCAAGCACAAGCCGGAGTACACCCCCCACGTGGACACCGGGGATTACGTGGTAGTGATCAACGCGGAAAATGTCCAGGTGAGCGGTAAGAAGCGAACCGACAAGATCTACTACCACCACACCGGCTTCCCCGGCGGCATCCGGGAAATCCCGTTCTGGAAGCAGAACGCGGAGCACCCCGAGCGGATCATCGAGGACGCCGTCCGCGGTATGCTGCCCAAGAACCGCCTCGGGCGGGAGATGTTCAAGAAGCTCAAGGTTTACTCTGGCAGCGAGCATCCGCACCAGGCCCAGCAGCCCGTGCTGCTGGAACTCTGATCGAGGTCGAGAATGGCACAGCAGCAATACTACGGAACCGGACGCCGGAAGAGCTCCACCGCGCGGGTGTTCCTGCGTCCCGGCAGCGGTGACATCCGGGTCAACGGCAAGACCCTGTCCGATTACCTGCCCCGGGAAACCGCCCAGATGATCGTGCGCCAGCCGCTGGAGCTGACCGAGACCGGCGAGCAGTTCGATATCAAGGTGAACGTGGACGGCGGCGGCCCCAGCGGTCAGGCCGGCGCGATCCGCCACGGCCTCGCCCGGGCGCTGCTGGAATACAATCCCCAGCTCCGCCCCACCCTCAAGCGCGCCGGGCTCCTGACCCGGGACGCCCGCGAGGTGGAGCGGAAGAAGATCGCCCATCGCAAGGCCCGCCGGAGCCCGCAGTTCTCCAAGCGGTGAAGCCCGCGGCATCTTGTTGGGAGACAAAAGGCCACCGTCATCGGTGGCCTTTTGTTGTGCGGCCCCCTGTGCTTTCATAGAGCCCGGAGTCGACGGGGCCGTGTCGGCGTATTTCTGAGGAGCATGCAGTCGAAATGGAAACCACCTTGCGCGTGGGCATTCTCGGGGGCTCCGGGTATACGGGGGTAGAGCTCCTCCGCATCCTGGCCGGTCATCCCCGTGCTGAAGTAACCGTCGTGACTTCAAGACAGGCGGCCGGACAGCCGGTTGCGGACATGTTCCCCTCCCTGCGGGGGTGGGTGGATCTCGAATTCGAAGAGCCGGACACGGATCGGCTGGCCGAGGGCTGCGACTTGGTTTTCTGCGGCGTCCCCCACGGAGTGGCCATGCACCAGGTGCCGGCTCTGCTGGATCGTGGGGTCCGGGTGGTGGATCTCTCCGCCGATTTCCGCATCGCCGACCGCGCCGTCTACGAGGAGTGGTACAAGGAGACCCATGCCGCCCCCGCTTGGCTGGAGCGGGCGGTGTACGGCCTTCCCGAGGTGAACACCCCGGCCATCCGGGACGCCGCGCTGGTGGCCAATCCCGGCTGCTATCCCACCGCGGTGCAGCTGGCCTTCCTGCCCCTGCTCGAAGCGGGCGTGATTTCGCGGGAGGGGATGATTGCCGACGCCAAGTCCGGCGCCAGCGGCGGCGGCCGGGAGGCGAAGACCCACCTTCTGCTGGCCGAGGCGAGCGACAGCATGTCGGCCTACGGGGTGGCCGGCCATCGGCATCTGCCGGAGATCGAGCAGGGCTTGAGCCGGGCGGCGGGCGAGTCGGTGGCACTGACCTTCGTGCCTCACCTCGCGCCCATGATCCGGGGCATCCATGCGGATTGCTACGCGCTCCTGGATGGAGAGGCGGGGGCCGGTCTGCAGGATCTGTTCGAGGCCCGCTTCGGGGGCTCCCCGTTCGTCGACGTCATGCCGGAAGGCAGCCATCCGGGTACTCGCTCGGTGCGGGGGAGCAATTTCTGCCGGCTGGCGGTTCACCGCCCCCGCGGCGGGCGGCAGGTGGTGGTACTTTCTGTGATCGATAACCTGGTGAAGGGGGCGGCGGGACAGGCCGTGCAGAACATGAATCTCATGTTCGGCCTGCCCGAGGAAGCGGGCCTCGACACCCCTCCCATGCAGCCCTGAGGTCCCTGTGGATCGTCGCTACGCTTCGCTGGTTCTTCTGCTACATCCGAATCGGGGCCGCCCCCGCACCCTTTATATGCGGCGGATGGTGTTCTATATCCTCGTGGTGCTTCTGGTGGTGGGCACTCCGGGGGTAATCTGGGGGGCCTTCGAGCTCGGCCAGGTATGGCGGGTCCACAGCGTGGAGCGCCTCAAGGCGCGGGCCGGCAATCTGGAGGAGCAGAAAAGCGCGCTGGAGGCCAGGATCGCGGACCTCCGGAGCCGGATCGGGGAGCTGCAATCGGCCAAGGCCATCCAGTCCGGAGAGGTGGAGAAGCTCCGTCAGCTGCTCGCCCAGTTGCAGGGACGCATCAATCAGCTCCAGGACAAGGTGGCGTTCTATCGCAACATCTTGGATCCCGACAAGGCGTACCGGGATGCCAGCGTGCGGGATTTCCGGGTTCGTCCGGCTGAAGGGAAGGGCCGGGATTATTCTTACTCGTTCCGCCTGATCCAGGGCGTCGCCAAGAAGGATCCGGTGCGTGGCTACGCGCGGGTGGTGGTGGCTTATCTGAACGGGAAGGGGGAAGAGGAGGTCCGGTTCTTCCCCGAGGGCTCCAAATATCGCAAGCGCGGAATGGATGCGGAGTTCCGGTATTTCCAGAATTTTCAGGGGCGCATCGAGCTGCCGGAGGGCGCCAGCCCGATCCGGGCTACCGTGCAGCTCTACGATCGCAATAGCCTGGGGGAGCTCCTTAGTCAGGCGCACGACTGGGAGAAGCTGGTCCAGGGCAAAGAGAAGGAAGACGGTGATGATTCACAAAAAACGTAAGGTGAATACCGGTGGCACCCTGGAGACCATGATCGGGGCGGGGACCTCGGTAAAAGGAGACGTCACCTTCGAGGGTGGGCTGCGGGTGGATGGCACGCTGGAGGGTACGATTACCGCCCCTGACGGCAGCGGGAGCCGTCTGGTGATCTCCGATCAGGCGGAGATCCGGGGGGAAGTCCAGGTCCCCAACGTGGTGATCAACGGCCGGGTAATCGGCAACGTGCACGCCAGCGAGCGTCTGGAGCTTCATGCCCAGTCGAGCGTGGAGGGGGACCTCTACTACGAGGTGATTCAGATGGAAGAGGGGGCGGGAATCACGGGAACTTGCTCCCACATTTCCACCACTAAGCAGGGGAAAACCGTCGCCGCACCCGCTACGGAAAACCAGCTATCCGGAAAGCCGGAGGTCCTGGCGGGCGGCAATGCGAGCCCCGAGGAGGATGCTCCCCTGGCCGCCCGGGCGAAGACCGAGTCCGGCTGACCCCAGCTTTGACATACCATCCCGGATCCCCTAGCTTGGCAGGATGCGCACCTTTGCGTGGGTCCGGAAGGACTTTTGTACATATCTGTCGCGGAGGTAGCACACCATGGCCGAAGCCACGGTTGGCACGGAAGAACAGACCGAGCAGATGCCCGATCCCATAGAACTGACCGATAGCGCCGTGGGCAAGCTCAAGGAGCTCATCGACCAGGAAGGCAACCCGGACCTTATGCTTCGGGTATTCGTTTCCGGCGGGGGCTGTTCGGGCTTCCAGTACGGATTCACTTTCGATGAGAATCGCCAGGATACGGACACTGTCGTCGAGAAGGGCGGGGTGACCATCCTGCTGGACATGATGAGCATCCAGTATTTGATGGGTGCCAATATCGATTACAAGGAAGACCTGGAAGGCGCCCAGTTCATGATCAATAACCCGAACGCGAGCACCACTTGCGGGTGCGGGTCCTCGTTCGGCGTGTAACCGGCGCCACTCTTCCGGCCGCAAGTACGTAAAAAAGCCCGGCCCTTTCGAGGGCCGGGCTTTTTTTGGAGCGGGCTCCGCCGGTGGAAACCTAGTCGGCGTCGGCCACCCGGGTTTCCGGCCCGGTGATACCCTCCAGCCATGCCGTGAAGTGGTGCTGCCGGCTGTCGAAGGCGTCCCGATACTTCTTGGGCAGCGGCTCGGCATCGGGAAGCTTCACCGTAAGGGGGTTACGGTGCCGGCCATGCACCCGGAACTCGTAGTGGAGGTGCGGACCGGTCGCCAGACCCGACTGGCCCACATAGCCCACGGTCTGACCCTGCTTGATGTGCTGCCCCTTCCGGTAGCGGCCGTAGCGGGACATGTGGGCGTAGACCGTGGTGTACCGGCCAGCGTGACGAAGCATCATCACGCGTCCGTAGCCGCCCTTCCAGCCGCGGAAGATGACCCGGCCGTCGCCGGTGGCCCGGATGGGTGTCCCGGTCGGGGCGCCGTAATCCACGCCCTTGTGCGCCCGGCGCCGTTTGAGGATGGGATGGTCGCGGCTGCGGCTGAAGCGACTGGTTATACGGGTGAACTTGACGGGGCTGCGCAGGAAGGCCTTCCGAACCGAGCGCCCGTCGGGACTATAGTAGTCGGTCCTTCCCCGGGCATCCGTGAAGCGGATGGCCCGGTGGGATTCGCCCTGGGTGACGAATTCTGCGGCCAGAATGGGGCCGTCCGCGACCTTCTCGCCGTCGCGGTAATATTCCTTGTAGAGGACGCGGAACCAGTCCCCCTGCCGCAAATCGTGGGCGAAATCGATGTCCCAGCCGAAGATGCGGGCGAGCTCCATGGTAATACGGTCGGGAAGTCCCGACGCCCCACCGGCCTCGAAGAGGCTGGTGTCGATCCTGCCGTAGGCGGCGCGCACAAGCTCGGTACGGGGGTATTTCTCAACGGAGGCGCTGAACCCCCCCTCTCCGTCGGGCTTCCAGGAAAGGTAGCGCGAGGCGTCGATCCCGTACCGGATTTCCGCAGGCTTGCCCCGCCCGTCCCGCCGGACCCGGATGGAATGGCCGGAACGCATGCGGCGTACCGGATAGACTTCCTTGCTCGCCTTGGCGAGCGCCCACGTGGTGCGGGCGCCGATCCCAGCCCGCTCACCGAGCTGGGAGAGTGTTTCTCCCTTCTGCAGCTCGTAGCTCTGCCATTCCCATTCGGGCTCCGGCTCCGCGGCGGCTGCGACCGGCTTCTCACCGGAGACCTCGGTAAAGGCGAGCGGATTGGGAAGGGTTGTAGTTCGGGCGCCGAGTCCCCCGCCCGGAGTCAGGGTCATTTGCCGGGGGCCGGAGGGCCCCTCGGGGGATTCGGGTAACAGTCCGAAGAGGCCGGAAGCGACCGCCGTGACGACTCCCAGGCCGAGGGCGCGAGCACGGGAGGATTTCAGGAGTCGCGCCCAGGCAGCCTGCCTGGGGGCCCCCAATAGCGGTTTGGTGCGTTTCCCCCGGCGTCGGCTCGGGGGGGAGAGGGAATCCGAAAAATCCTGGCGAAAGGTGCGCGACATCCCCGGCAGGCCTCCTGGTCTCCGGTGGTGAGCCCATTGCGTCCCCTGTATACCTGATTTGCGCGGGCAGGGAAACGGGAAATCCCGTAGTGCAACGGCCTTGAATCCGGTAGCTCCCGGTTCGCGAAAGGGAAAACCCCCAGGAAGAGGTTAGGAGGTGCTCGCTTACCCTGCAAGGGCCGGAAGTCGGTTTAAAGGAGGACCCAGGTGCCGATGGCGAGGAAGGAGAAGAAGCCGATGCCGTCGGTCAGGGTGTTCAGAAGTACACCGGAGGCCAGGGCCGGGTCGATGTTCAGACGGCGGAGCAGTAACGGAATCAGGGAGCCGAAAAGACCACTGGCGAACAAATTGATGATCAGGGCCGAGGCCATGGCCGCGCCCAGGAGGGGCTGGCCGAACCAGGCCCAGGCGAGAACGCCGCCGAGGAGGGCGAAGAGTGTACCCATCACCAGGCCTACGCCGGCCTGCCGGACGACGATGCGCCAGGTATTCTCGGCCTGGACGTGGCCGAGGGCGATGCCGCGCACCATGACCGTCAGGGTCTGAACCCCGGCGATCCCGCCCATGCTGGCCACGATGGGCATGAGTACCGCCAGAGCGGTGATCTGGGCGATGGAGGGCTCGAACAGGGAAATGATGGTGGCGGCCAGAAGGGCGGACAGGGCATTGATGACCAGCCAGAAAACGCGCCGGCGAGCGGAGCGGAACATGGGCTCGGTGAGATCGCTGGCTTCGTTAATGTTGGCAAGCCGGTAGAGGTCCTCCGTGGCCTCCTCCTCGATCACGCCCAGGACGTCGTCCGCCGTGATCTGTCCCAGGATGCGCCCCGTGTCGTCCACCACGGGAAGGCTGTGCAGACGGTGCTTCCGGAAGAGATTGGCGACGGTCTCCTGGTCCTCGTCCGGGGACACGTACAGGGGGTCCATGTTGGCCCCTTCCACCACCGGGGTGTGGAGCTCCAGACGCAGTAGCTGGAATATGGATATCACCCCGGTAAGCACCCCGCGGTTGTCCACCAAGTAGATATCCTGCAGTTCCTCCAGATCCTGCCCCGCCTTGCGCAGCTCGGCGAGGACCTTGCGCGTCCGGGTCTTGGCGGGTACCACGAAAACCTCCCGCTGCATGCGGCCGCCCGCCGTATCCTCCGGATAGGACAGCAGCGGCTCCACCTCGGCGCGGTCCTCGAAGGACAGTCGGGCCAGGACCCGGTCGGCGGCCGTGCCTTCCAGCCCCTGAAGAAGGTCCGCGGCCTCGTCGGAGTCCAGCTCCTGAACCACTTCGGAAAGGACGTCGGCGGGGAAGTATTCGAGGAGATGCTCCCGCAGCCGCCCGTAGCTTTCGCTGAACAGGGGACCGATATCCGGGGCCTCGTACAGATCGAGGCACCGGTCCCGTTCCTCGTCCCCCAGCTGGGTAAGGACCTTGACCTGGTCGGCGGGATGCAGATCCTTGAGAATGGCCTCCACGGTGGTGAGGTCGCCCTCGTCGAGAGCGTCGCGGATGCGATCCACCGGGTCGGTGCTGCTGGCAAGGGCGGGGAGGTTCTGACTCATGGAATCGTTTCGCGTGGACGATTGAAAAATGCCGATTTCAGGACATCATAAACCACCCGGCCATGGAACCACGCCCACCCGCTCCGCTATCCTACGGGCCACCCATTAACCGAACAGCGATGAGGGAATCATTTTGACCACGACCGGGTCCCCGGCCAGTATTGACCAGCAGTTGGCGGAGATCTGCCGCGGAGCGGAAGAGATCCTGGTGGAGTCGGAGCTTCGTGCGAAGCTGGAGCGTGCGGCGCAGACCGGGAAGCCGCTGACGGTAAAGGCCGGATTCGATCCCACGGCGCCGGATCTGCATCTCGGGCATACGGTGCTCCTCCAAAAGCTCAAGGCCTTCCAGGATTTCGGTCACCGCATTTGTTTCCTTATCGGGGATTTCACGGGGATGATCGGGGACCCCAGCGGCAAGAGCGCCACCCGCCCCGCCCTGACCGAAGAAGAGGTCCGGAAAAACGCCGAGACGTATGCGGCACAGATCTACCGGGTGCTGGATTCGGAGCGGACCGAGGTGGTGTTCAACTCGGAGTGGATGAACCGCATGTCCTCCGCGGATATGATCCGGCTGGCCTCCAACTATACGGTGGCGCGCATGCTGGAGCGGGAGGATTTCCACACCCGGTACACCGAGGGCCGGGCCATTGCGGTCCACGAGTTCCTGTACCCCCTGATTCAGGGATATGACTCCGTGCACCTGGAGGCAGACGTGGAGCTGGGAGGGACCGACCAGAAGTTCAACCTCTTGGTAGGCAGGGAGCTGCAGCGGCACTACGGACAGGAAGCGCAGGTGATCCTGACCATGCCCATTCTCGAGGGCACCGACGGCGTGCAGAAGATGTCCAAGTCCCTCAATAACTACATCGCCATCGATGACCCGGCGAAGGAGATCTTCGCCAAGGTGATGTCCATATCGGACGAGCTGATGTGGCGCTACTACGATTTGCTCTCCGACCGGCCCATCGAGGAGGTGCAAGGGCTCCGGGAGCAGGTGAAGGGGGGGCGCAATCCGCGGGACGTCAAGGTGGAGCTGGCAAGGGAGCTGGTGGCGAGGTTCTCCGGGGAGGGCCAGGTGGACGCGGCCCAGCGAGCTTTCGAGGACCAGTTCCAGCGCAAGCAGGTACCCGAGGATATTCCGGAGGTGGAGCTGGAAGCCGAAAGCGAAGAGGGCCTGCGGCTTCCCGTCGCCCTCAAGGAATCCGGCCTCGTCACGTCCACGTCGGATGCGCTGCGCATGATCAAGCAGAACGCCGTGCGCGTGGATGAAGAAAAGGAGGGGGACCGGGAACGCACCCTGGCCTGTGGCGGTCCATATCTATTGCAGGTGGGGAAAAGGCGTTTCGCCCGGGCATGGATAAAAAAGGCGCCCTGAGCCCTGGACAAGCGTAGGCAGGATGCGTAAAGTAGATGGTTTCCGATCGACGAAAAGATTGGTCGGAAGAAGGCGGCGGGGACAAAAAGGGCTGTTTGCAAAAATCCTGAAACAAACCCCTTGACCCGCACCGCGCGATGCGTAAAATACGCTTCTGCATTGGGCGGGACGCAACGGCGGCGAAAGCCGGGCGCCGCTCGATTCGCTCTTTAACAATCTGGGATGAGGAAGCGTTGTAGGCTCTGTGGTTTGTGGGGTCTATGGAGCTGGGAGCTTCG